>NZ_JBDNJQ010000239.1:0-8527 GCF_051172895.1 Nostoc sp. CALU 1950
GCCCCCAAGGACAAGCCTGGAAAGGGCTGAAACTGAAAATACAGCAAGGCTTGGATAGCGCTGGTTCCTTCTACAATGAGTTAATCTCCACAATAGGCAAAGCTATCGGCGTTGCTGACAGTGAGCCTTACTGGAATGCATATCAGAACCAATGGCAGGTTTGGGTTAACTTTGGGAGCGGTTGTACTTCTGTGGTGTGCGATTGGTTGGTGGCGGTGTAGGTCATGTCCTCTATACTAAGAAGTTGTTTAGCACTTTCCAACAAATAACTAGTAGTTTTCAGGTGAAGTTTGGCCCACAGTGGACTGAATGGATGGCGTGATTTATTGGGAACAGATCGCGATCGCTAAAAGGTCAGTTCCTCCCAAGATTCATTTGACACAATATCACAGTCAATACCCTCTAATATTAGATGGGGCGGCTCAAAGTGTTTTGAACTTTTTTTTGGAGAAAAGCTAAAGATTGAATGATTGTGTCAGCACTATTTTCCCAATTGCTTGACCTGACTCAGCATATTGATGGGCAGAAGCAATTTCAGCCATGCTGAAAATTTTGTCCAGATGTGGATGTACCTTGCCTTCATCCACCAATTGAGCCAACTTTGACAAAATCTCTCCATGATGGGCGCGACCTTTACCAAACAGCATGGGAATCAGCATAAAAACTAGATGCAGCGTTAACCCTTTTACATGCAGTAAAGTTAAGTCTTGATGGGATAGCGAAACAACGGAAACAATTGTTCCGTTGAGTTTTGCGGCTTTGAAGGCATTCTGAAGATTGTCGTTACCAACTGTATCAAATACCACGTCAAAACCCTCCCCATCCGTATGCTCTACCACAAATTCTTCAACAGGTTGTTGCTGATAGTTGATGATGACATCTGCACCCAACCGACGAGCGATTATCCCTTTCTCATTACTAGAAACCGAGGCGAATACCGTTGCTCCTGCCCACTTGACCAGTTGAACGGCTATATGACCTACACCCCCAGTCGCTCCATAAACTAAAACCTTTTGTTTTGGCTGAATCTTAGCGCGATCAATCAGTCCTTCCCAAGCTGTAATTGAAACTAAGGGAAGTGCAGCCGCTTCTGCCATTGTCGTAGATACTGGTTTATGAGCAACCAAGTTAGCATCAACCAACATATATTCTGCTAAGGCTCCACCCAAACCTTTCACGCCGCCGGCACAAGCGTAAACTTCATCCCCAACCTGGAAATCATTAACTCCTACTCCTACTGCTTCGACCGTTCCTGCTACATCTCCATGCAAAACAGCTGGAAGGGCAGGCGTAATATCCGCCACAAGCCCTTGTCGGATCTTCAAATCAACTGGATTGATACTTGTCGCTGCCACTCGAATTAGGACATGGTGAGGAAGAATCAAAGGAATCGGCAAATCTGCTTCTCTAAAAATATTTGAACCGCCAAATTGGTCAATGACTAGCGCTTTCATCATCTTGTTTTCCCGCAGTAATCTAGATTTGCAACGTATCATTGCAGTACATCTGTCCACAAGGATTTACACATTGGTGCAATAGTTACTTTTTGGTAAACATGGCTCTAAATCCTGATTCTAATGATTTTCAATTGACCTACTTGCCTCAACCAGCGCTTGAACGGATTGCCAAGATGAATCTGTTTGATACCAGATGCGCTGCTCATCAAATGCTAGAAATCATTGCCAATAAATGGACAGTTTTGATCATTTATGCGCTGACTCAAGGCAAAAAGCGATATGTCCAACTCAAACAAGAGATTGTTGGTGTCTCGCCGAAAATGCTGATTCAGAACCTGCGAAATTTGGAGCGCTATGGGTTAGTTGAGAGAGAGGTCTATCTATCCGTCCCCCCAAGAGTCGAATATTCACTCACTCCACTGGGGGCTTCTCTAGTGGAGCCATTGGCAATACTGGGTGAGTGGGCATATCGACACATTACAGATGTAAAAACGGCGATGGAACATTACGATCGCAATCCAGAAACCAGCGATTACTGGGAACCAAAGTAGCTTAGACACAGCTCCCGCGGGTTCGGTATTATCGGCATTGCGCTCAGTTAGTAGTGGAACGGGTTGAATACGGGGTTGATGCTGTGAAAGAATTACTTAGTACGCTAACAATTGATGAGCGTTGCGGTGTGATGCTGGAGTTTGAGGATCTTGACCCTGACAAATTTGCTCAACTGGTGACAGATGCCCCACAGTGGACTGAATGGATGGCGTGATTTCCCATTCGATATAGACCAGTTGACTGTCGATTCTTCAAGGATCATTTGAGTGTAGGTGAATTATGCATATTTAATTTATTTAAAAACCTTCTGTTATAGCTCCTAGTGCCAAAAGAGACGATCGCACAGATTCCGTTAAACCAACGACCCCTGTAATATTCATCCCTTCATAAGGTCTAGGAGTTCTGAGAATTTTCAGACATTCACCTGTTTCGACATCCCATAAGCGGATGGTCTGGTCTTCACTGCTGCTAGCAAGAATTGGACTTTTAACCGGAGAATGGATAAATGCGATCGCAAAAACCCATCGTGTGTGTCCAATCAATACTCTCAAGCACTTCCCAGTTTTCATATCCCAAATTCTCACGGTTTGGTCGGTTCCTCCGCTTGCCAGCAGACAACCATCAGGACTGGCAGCACTGATCACAGCATGAGTATGTCCTTCCAAAGTTCTTAGACATTGGCAAGTCTCAAAATCCCAAATTTTGATGGTTGCATCTTGACTACTACTGTGCAAGGTTTGCCCATCTGGACTAAATTTAGCTGACCACACGCCGTTTGTGTGCCCACGAAAAATTTTCAAGCATTCCCCTGTAGCAATATCCCAAGCTCGAATTAGGGAATCTGCACAGCAACTAATTAGCATCTTGCCATCAGGACTATAAACAAGTGATGAGACAATATTAGTGTGATTACATAACACACCCAGGCAAACACCTGTCTTGACATCCCAAATCCGTACCTGCTTGTCGCTACCACTACTAGCTAAGGTTTGCCCATCGGGACTGTAGGTAACTGAAAGTAGCCAGTTTCTATGACCCCGCAAGACTTGCAGGCATTCTCCTGTCTCTATGTCCCAAATTCTCACTGTTTCATCTGCACCGCCACTCGCAATGGTATTACCTTGGGGATGAAAAGCTACGGTTCGTACCCAATTAGTATGACCAGTCAAGGTTTTGATACACTTACCAGTCTGAATATCCCATAGTTTAACTGTTTGGTCTTCACCACTGGCTAAGACTTGGCTGCGGTCATTTTCATCAAGTGGAGAGGTTGCTAATGCCCACACACCACTACCATGTCCGCGAAAAGTTCGGAAACACTGTCCTGTATGAATATTCCAGAACTTAACAGTTTGGTTGTCATCACTGGCAATCAAGGTTTTTCCATCTGGAGTCAATGTCAGCGATCGCACTGTGTGGGTGTGCCCTGACAAAGTTTTCACACATTCCCCAGTGTGAATGTCCCACAAGCGAATTGTTGTATCACCACTGCCACTTGCTAGCATTTGACCATCAGCACTACAAGCTACACACCAGACATGGCCTGTATGACCGTGGAGAGTTTGCAAACACTGCATTGCTTCTAAATCCCAAATCCTCACAGTACCATCAGCGCTACCACTTACCAGCATTTTTTCATCGGCATTAAATGCTACAGACCACACAATACCCGTGTGTGCTTGCAGTGTTTTCTGGCACTTACCTGTATTGACATGCCAAAGTTTGATAGTATGGTCGGCGCTACCACTTGCTAAAATTTTACCATCTTTACTCAGAGCGATCGCCCAGATCCAATCTGTGTGTCCTTCAAGACTTTTCAGACATTCCCCTGTCTGGATATCCCATAATTTAACTGTTTGATCCATACCACCACTGGCTAGGACTGAATAGTTTTCTTGCCGAGCCTGGGCTACAGACCAAACAAAGCCTGTGTGCATCCTGAATACTTGTAGGCATCGACCTGTGAGATCCCATTGTTTAACAGTTTGGTCATCACTGCCACTAAATAAGGTTTGTCCATCGGCACTAAATACAATAGAACGCACCCAACCTGTGTGTGCTTCCCAGGTTAAACATTGCTGTCCATCTGTTGTTTGCCATAGGGAAATTTGACCAAGGGTATCCCCGATTGCCAGAAGATTGCCATTTGGACTAACTGCTAGTGTAAAGGTATAGCTGAGATTTGCCGTAAAAGTAGATTTAGTTAAATCTGAATAGGCGAAGTTACTTTGGTGTAAATTCACACCTTTTAAATCAGCTTGCCAAATCGTCAAACTAGAAAAGTTGCGATCGCTTAAATCCACTTGCAGCTGATGAAGTAAATTAATCGTGTTTCCGCCCACATAACCAGCATCCATTGGTTTTTTGCCGCGAAGTGATGCCAGAATTGTCATCAGTTGAGCTTCAATCCGATTTGCACTTCCGAACAAAGAAAGCAACTTTTTAATTACAGGGTTGAGAATTAAGTAAAGTTGAATTTCTTTGATATAGTCTTTCGCCGTCGCTTTAATCAGTGCATGGCTTTTGAAAAGATAAGTTTTTTGAGTTTCAACTTCAACACAAACCTCTTGAATCAAACGACTAGTAATGTACTCCATCAACACAGGCTGTAGTGTGAATAAAGCACTACCTTTCTCAATCAGGCTTCGCCTTTCTAAAGCTGACAACGCTTCTAGAAGTTGAGAAGACGCAACCAAGGATAATAAATCAGATTGTATTTCTGAAAAATTTACAGGTTCCCGGTTGATTGCCAACCAATACATGACTGATTTTTCTAAAGCTGATAAACGTTGAAACTGTTGTTCAAGCAAATCTTGAATATCGCCGAAGACAACAGTGCCTTGAGCAAGAAAATTAGAAATATTACTATCAAATAAATCCCGGATGGTGGTTGCTACAATCTTTAGTGCTAGTGGATTACCTGCATAGGATTGAATTAGAGTTTGCCATTCATTAACCGATCCAATAAAGCTACCTTTGCAGCTAAAAATTGCTTGCCCATCAGCGATTGATAAACCAGATAATTGCATAGTTCTAACAGGCAACTTTTCGCCTTCAATTACCGCCACCTCTTTAGGCTTTTCTCGACTCGTCAGCATCAAACAACTTTGATGGCGAAACTCACCAATTCGCTTAAAAAGCTCACCATACCCCTCGTAACCAGGGCGATATTGACCTGTTCGACCCTCATTGCTGGTTAAGATTGTCTCTGCATTATCGAGAATTAGCAGACAGCGATGTTTTTGGAGATAGGTAAGCAGTCGAGAAATGCGATCGCTGACAGATTCGGGTAAATCTCCCTGCTGTTGGTTAGAGAGAACTTGAATCAAGCTAGTGAGTAATGCTTCAATAGTGGGGGCATTATAAAGCGATCGCCAAATAACATACTCAAAGTTTTCCTGAAGTTTCTCACTCAACTTCACAGATAAAGAAGTTTTACCAATTCCCCCAATACCCAATAGTGCCACTAACCGACAACGGTCTTGATTAATCCACTGCTCTAAGGTGGCAATTTCTTGGAAACGTCCGTAAAAAATCGAAACGTCGAGCGCTTCACCCCAGTCTTGATAAGTTTTTATGGGATTATCAGGCTTGATTTCTCCAGTATTCTTCTGACGATAACACCATCTTCTCAAAGACGAATGGAGGTTATCTTTAGTAACTTTCTCACCCATCGCCTTGGAGAGCATTTTCCAGAGTCGAAAGCCAACAATTTTGATGTAGTCGGCATCATAACCAAACTTTTCAGCAATCTCTGGATACGTTTTCTGTTCCCATGACTGTCGAAAAATAATTTCTTGCAAGTCATTTAGAGATGTTTTTTCCAGAATTATTTCAACAATGGCTAAGGCTTCTTCGACAGTCATTTACCCAGAGGTTGCTTACTAAAGTTAACTTCAACTTGTAACTTTGAATAACTATTAATTACTGCAAAGATTTAGCAACTTTTTTAAGATGCTATCAGTTGTTAATTCCCAACGAACAACGACTTTAAATCATCAACAAAATTCCTGAAATTATTCTAAACTATGACTACTACTTTACAAAGACGCTCTAGCACCAATGTCTGGGAGCGCTTCTGTGAGTGGATCACCAGCACTGATAATCGTCTATACATTGGTTGGTTTGGTGTCCTGATGATTCCGACTCTGCTAACAGCTACCACTTGCTTCATCATCGCCTTTATTGCTGCACCCCCCGTAGATATCGATGGTATCCGTGAGCCTGTTGCTGGTTCTTTGATTTATGGCAACAATATTATCTCTGGTGCGGTTGTTCCTTCTTCAAATGCGATCGGCTTACACTTCTACCCCATTTGGGAAGCAGCTTCTTTAGATGAGTGGCTTTACAACGGTGGCCCCTACCAGCTAGTAATCTTCCACTTCTTAATTGGTTGCGCTTGCTACATGGGACGGCAATGGGAGTTGAGCTACCGCTTGGGAATGCGTCCCTGGATCTGTGTAGCTTATAGCGCTCCCCTGGCTTCTGCGACTGCTGTCTTCTTAATTTATCCCATTGGTCAAGGCTCTTTCTCTGATGGTATGCCTTTGGGTATTTCTGGAACCTTCAACTTTATGTTGGTGTTCCAAGCTGAACACAATATCCTAATGCATCCATTCCATCAGTTAGGTGTGATTGGTGTGTTTGGTGGTGCTTTAATTTCTGCGATGCACGGTTCTTTGGTGACTTCTACCTTAGTTCGTGAAACTAGCGAAACCGAATCTGCAAACTACGGCTATAAGTTTGGTCAAGAACAAGAAACCTACAACATCGTTGCGGCTCATGGCTATCTGGGACGGCTATTTTGGCAATATGTCAGCTTCCAAAACTCCCGGTGGCTGCACTTTGTCTTAGCAGCTTTACCTGTGATTGGTATCTGGTTTACTGCTTTGGGTATCAGCACGATGGCATTTAACTTGAACGGATTCAACTTCAACCAGTCTGTCATCGACTCCCAAGGGCGCGTAATTAACACTTGGGCAGATGTGATTAACCGTGCCAATTTGGGTATGGAAGTAATGCATGAGCGTAATGCTCACAACTTCCCTCTAGATTTGGCTGCCGGTGAAGCAGCACCAGTAGCTTTCAATGCCCCTATTATCAACGGCTAAGGTTTAACTGTCATTTTTTATAAGTGCTTACCTCGGCTTACTTTGTTGAAGCCGGGTTTTTTAACGTCTCCCTATCTGGGAAAGCGACCGTCAAAGGCACTGGTAAAGCGGCTTTCGATGCTATCACATCCTTGTCTCGTAGACAGGAAAAAGGTGTCCTTTTCTCAAGCCCCTAAATTTATTTATGGGGTTCAAAATTATGAATTTTGAATTCTCCGTTCGCGTAGCGTCTCGCAGAGAAGAGGTTGATAGCTTAACTTTCGCTAATCAACTGTAACAATACTTCCGTCGAAATCTTGCCACTGATATCAGCACCTTCCAATAGGCTGTCTGCCAAATCTCGCTTGTGCTGATGCAATTGCACAATCTTTTCTTCAATAGTATCCTTTGCTACTAGACGATAAATAGTAACTGGACGTTGTTGCCCAATGCGATGGGCGCGGTCTGAGGCTTGATCTTCCACTGCGGGATTCCACCAAGGATCTGTATGAATCACGTAATCAGCCGCAGTCAGATTCAGTCCTGTACCACCCGCCTTGAGACTAATCAGAAAGACATCTCCTGAACCAGCTTGAAATGCATCTACCCGTTTTTTGCGCTCTGCCACTGAAGTGCTGCCATCTAGATATTGATAATTAATACCTTGCTGCTCCAGATAATCTCTGATAATGTGCAAATGGTCAACAAACTGACTAAACACTAACGCTTTATGACGATTTTCCAGCAGTTCACCCAGGACTTCACCAAAAAGTTGCAACTTAGAACTAGGTAATTCAGTATCAGGCATAACGAGGCTGGGATTGCAGCAAGCGCGACGCAGTTTCATAATCTCAGCTAAAACTTGCAAATGTTTCTTTCCTGCTTCTGCATCACTTTCGGTAAGTTTAGATATGGCCTGACGGCGCAACGCTTCATAGAATGCCTTTTCCTCTCGACTTAACTCTACATGAAGGAGAATTTCGGTACGAGATGGCAACTCTTCTAATACTTGATTTTTTGTCCGCCGCAACAGAAATGGTTGAATCAGTTTTTTGAGTTTATTACGTGCAAGTTTATCCTGGTATTTTTCAATGGGGGTAGCAAAGCGTTGATTGAAGCTTTCAAAAGAACCCAATAACCCAGGATTAATAAAACGGAATAAATTCCACAACTCACCCAGGTGATTCTCAATCGGAGTCCCAGTAGTCAGCAACTTAAAATTAGATTTTAGGTTCATGGCTGCCTGTGAACGTTTAGTGGTCATATTTTTAATCGCCTGGGCTTCATCCAGGACAATCGTTTGCCACTGTACACCAGAAAGCATTTGCGCTACTTCTTCTTGTTGTAATAAACCATAACTGCATACCAACATATCTAATACCAATTTAATATGAAGCTGCATAGAAAAGAGCTTCTAAAATAAAGTTA
>NZ_JBDNJQ010000023.1:0-64658 GCF_051172895.1 Nostoc sp. CALU 1950
AGAGTTAGTGTAACTAGATATGTAAAGTTTTGTATTAGGATTCAACATTTCTGGTACTATAACAGTCCTATGGTTGGAAAATAGAACATGATTAATTGGGAGCATCCAAGAACTATTTACTGGAATTATTGTCTAAATCCCCTACCAGACAAGACAACAAACTCATAGCGTGTCGTCTTAATCTGGTTTGTTTTTTTGACAAGCGAACAGACACCAAGCGTGATATTCTTCAGTAGGGATAAAAAAGCTTGCCCCCTTTGCACTCACTAAACTTTTCGTCAGCGCCAAGTGCAGGCTGCGTCAACATGAAGCATCCCGCAGAAAAATACTTGCTCTACCCTCTAGCACTACCTACTTGCCTGTGGATTCTAATGTGACAAAATTTAGGCGCGGTAGCTCAACTTATGGGCGGGTGAGAGGAGTGATTTTATCGCCTCTGGGATGGCAGCGATTTCAAGCAGCAAAGGAGCAGGCAGAAGCTAAAGAAACCTGGGGCAAGCACTTCACACAGGAAGAACTTAGCGATCGCACTGGACTTTCACTCAATACCCTCGCCCGGATTTTCAAGCGCGAACTGGGGGTAGATCGCCAGTCCTTAGAATATCTCTTTCGGGCATTTGCACTGGAATTAACCAAGACAGATTTTGCATCCCCCATTACGCCATTAGACGCATTGTCAATGCAACGAGCCAATCCCCAACAAGATTGGGACAATGCTGGGGATGTATCGGTGTTTTATGGACGTGAAACAGAACTGGCGCAACTATGGCAGTGGATAATTTCTGAGCAGTGCCGCGTTGTTGGCTTACTGGGGATTGGTGGCATTGGCAAAAGTACGAGCGCCATTAAGGCGGCGCTACAAATGCAGGCAGAATTTGAAATGGTGGTTTGGCGAAGTCTCTCCAATGCGCCACCGTTGGATGAACTCTTAACCAGCATACTGAAATTTTTCATGCCGATTCAGGGGGAAGATCCTGTTATTCCAACCACGCTGAATGAAAAATTCTCTAAATTGATGCAGTATTTGCGATCGCATCGTTGTCTATTGATTTTGGATAATGTCGAAATTCTTCTGCACAGCGAACAGGTGGGACAGTGGCGACTCGGCTATGAAGATTACGGGCAATTGCTCAGAACAATTGGAGAAACTCCCCACAAAAGTTGTTTGTTGCTGACAAGTCGAGAAAAGCCACGCGAAATTGTGCTGATGTCAGATGAAGATGGGGTGGTGCGATCACTACTTTTGAGTGGACTCACACCCGACGATGGACGCGCCATCTTCCGAAAAAAAGGAGCGTTTACGGGTTCAGAAGCAGAATGGAATACCTTAATTAATCATTATGGTGGCAACCCCCTAGCGCTGAAACTGGTCGCATCTGCCACCCTAGATTTATTTAATGGCAGCATTGCAGAAGTTTTAACTTATCTCGATCGGGGAATTTCTATATTTGAAGACATCCGCGATCTACTCGGTCGTCAGTTCGATCGCTTACCCAATAACGAACAGAGAGCGATGTTCTGGCAAGCGATTCATCGTGAGCCAGTCTCGATTGCAGAGATCCGCGAAAATGTTGTCGATCTTGTGTGTCAGCAGAGCGTACCCAATTTAATTAACTCACTGCTGAGGCGATCGTTGCTCGAAAAAACGGATAAGTTATTTTTCTTGCAACCAGTTGTGATGGAATTTGTCACTGAACGATTCATTGAGCAGGTTTGTAGAGAATTTGAGACTTCTCAAATTGACTTTCTGCGAACTCATGCCTTGGTTCGAGTCCAGGCAAAAGATTATGTGCGAGAAACGCAATTGCGGCTAATTGTGCAACCTGTAATTGAACGACTCCTGTCTCGTTTGGGGAGTGTGACAGCAATTGAGACTAGAGCAAGACAACTATTGATGCAGCGCCAAAAATCAGGATATGTTGCAGGGAACCTGATCAATCTTTTGGTGCAGCTGCAAGTGGATTTGTGCGGTTCTAACTTTTCTGATTTAGTGGTGCAGCAAGCTGACTTACGGCAGGTGAATTTGGCAGGGGTCAATTTTCAAAATGCCGATTTAACCAAGTCCATCTTTTCAGAGACATTAGGAATTGCAATCTCCATCGACATCAGCCCAGACGGTCAAATCGTCGCAGTCGGCGATTCAAACGGCTTGGTGTATCTTTGGCATATTACTACGACTCAACTATTAGCTACCTTTGAAGGACACACGGGTTGGGTGTGGTCGATTGCCTTTAGTCCCGATGGCAAAACATTAGCTAGCTGTAGTAGTGATGCTTCGGTGCGGTTGTGGGATGTCCAAAGCAGTCAGTGTTTGGGGATATTTACGGGACATATCGGGTGTGTCTGGTCAGTGAGCTTTAGTCCTAACGGTCAACGATTAGCCAGTGGCGGCGACGATCAAACGGTGCGAGTGTGGAATTTACAGGGGCAATGTCTTCATATTTTACAGGGACACACAAAAAATGTTTACTCGGTTCACTTCTCTCCTGACAATCAAACCTTAGCCAGTGGTAGTAAAGATACCTCCATTCGGCTTTGGGATGTAGTGAATGGCAACTGCCTGGGGGTATTAGAGGGGCATACCGATGGAGTTCGTTGTGTACGCTACAGCCCCGATGGTCAATTGCTTGCCAGTGGAAGTCACGATCGCTCTATTCGCCTCTGGAGTGGGCAGCTTCACAAAGGCGATCGTCAATCAAACCCTCATGTCAAGGTATTGGATGGACACACCAATTGGGTTTGGAGCATTGCGTTTAGCCCGAATGGTGATATTTTGGCGAGTGGAAGTGACGATGGTACTCTCCGCTTTTGGAATCTCCAAGATGAACAATGTATCAACGTTCTTAGCGGTAATACCAACGAAGTTTTTGCAATTGCCATCAGTGGCGACGGGCAACTATTAGCAAGTGCAACTCAAGACCAAACGGTGCGGCTGTGGAATCTACAAAGCGGGCAAAGCCTGAAAACGTTGCGCGGATACAATAGTGGTATTCGCTCCCTGAGCCTCAGCCCCAATGGTCAAATGTTCGCCAGTGGCAGTCAGGATGAAGCGATCCACCTGTGGCATTTGCAAGTTGATGACAATTTACCACCACGTCCTTACAAAACTTTCTACAAAGCGACCAATTGGGCTTCATCTGTAAGCTTTAGCCCTGATGGTCAAACTTTGGCGACTAATGGACAGGATCGCTTATCGATTTCAGTGTGGGATGTGCAAACAGGACATCTAAATCAATGGTCATCAGGTCATACTGAACCGGTGAAGGCAGTTCTCTTCAATCCAAAGGGGCAAACTCTGGCAAGCAGTAGTTACGATCGCACCGTGCGACTGTGGGATGTGCAGACTCATCAGTGTTTGTGGGTGCTGCGCGGTCATGAAAGCGGCGTTTGGCCGATCGCCTTCGATCCTAGCGGTCAACGGCTGGCGAGTGGCAGTTTTGACCACACCATTCGTCTTTGGGATTTGCAAACCGGGGAATGTCTGCGGATATTACAGGGTCACGCTGGCGGACTTTACGCAGTGGCGTTCGATCCTAGCGGTCAACGGCTGGCAAGCGGCAGTTTTGACCACACCATTCGTCTTTGGGATCTGCAAACCGGGGAATGTCTGCGGATATTGCAGGGACATACGGGTGGTGTTTGGACTCTTGCCATCAGCCCAGATGGTCAAACTTTGGCAAGTGGCAGTAATGATCAGACTATTCGACTATGGAATCTCCAAACAGGGCAATGTCTTCAGGTCTTGCAAGAGCATACACGTTGGATTGCTTCGGTGGTATTTAGCTTTGATGGTCAAATTTTATTAAGTGGCAGTCACGATCGCACAATTAAGCTGTGGGATGTGACAACAGGACGCTGTATCAAAACGTTGATGGCTGATCGTCTTTATGAAGGGATGAATATTAAAGGAGCAACGGGATTAACTGAAGCTCAAAAAGATACCCTGAAAGCTTTAGGGGGAATTGAGCATTAAGGCGAAAAGGTTGTCAAGGTTGATTATGCCCAATCAGATTAATGATCGCAGCGGCTAAATCTACAGGATCGACGGGTTTCGGTAAGTGTTTTTGAAATCCTGCTGCCATTGCTTGGTTATAATTAATTTCTCCAGCATAAGCAGTCAAAGCGATCGCTGGAATTTCCCCACCTTGTTCTGGCGGTAATTTTCTCACCTCGCCAAGCAACATATAGCCATCCATCAACGGCATTCCAATATCACTTAACAGGATATCTGGCTTGGATTGCACTAATATTTCTAGCGCTTCGGTTGCTGATTCAACTGCTGTGACAGTTGCACCATATTGTTCCAGCGCAAAGCTAAAAAACTCTCGCACATCTGCTTGATCGTCCACAAGCAATATTTGCACCCCAGCAAGTAATGTCTCGTCAGTACTCAGTTCTGTTTGAGAAGCCTCATCACTGCTGACTCGCAACTCAGAATTTTTCAGCAAAGGTAGTCTGACTGTAAAGGTAGCCCCCTGTCCTTCTCCCAGACTCTCTGCCTGAACTGTACCACCGTGAAGTTCTACGAGATGGCGCACAATTGCCAGTCCCAATCCCAATCCACCAAATACTCTGGTTGTCTTAGCATCTGCTTGGCGGAAATAATCAAAGACGTAGGGTAAAAATTCTGGGTTGATTCCCTTACCTGTATCAATCACCTGGATTTGGGCATCTAACCCAACTTGCTCTAGCCGCACTTCTACAAGTCCTTCTGTGGGTGTGAATTTAACGGCATTGGAGAGGAGATTCCACATTACTTGTTGCAAGCGATCGCCATCGCCGAGAACTTTGCCGATATCATCACTTAATACCGTTTGAATTTGAATTGACTTGGCTTCTGCTGCTAAACGCACCGTTTCTAGTGCAGCTGCGATCGCACCTTTCAAATTCACTGCATAGAGATTTAACCTGACTTTACCTTGTAAAATCCGCGAAACATCAAGTAAATCTCCAATCAATTGGGTTTGTAACTTAGCATTCCGCTCGATTGTTTCCAACGCCCGGATTCTAGTGGCTTCGTCGAACTTGCGGGTTCTGAGTAACTTTGCCCACCCTAAAATCGGATTCAAGGGAGTTCGGAGTTCATGGGAAAGGACAGCCAGAAATTCATCCTTAATCCGGTTGGCTGTCTCAGCTTGTGCCCTTGCAGTCTTTTCGGCTTCGTAAAGTTGAGCGCGGGCAATGGCTTGTGCACATTGTTGTCCCAGTGTCAACATAAATCCCCGGTCTTCTTCATTAAATATTTGTACAGTGGCAAAGCTTAATCCCAGTGCCCCAATTATTTTGGCTTCTGCGATCAAGGGAATGGTAGCCCAGGCATTATTTCCGGTAAGAGTCACAGCACCCGTTAAATGAGGATATTTAGCAATCAAGGCTGCTAAATTTTCTAAAAAAATCGGCGCTCTAGTTCTGACTGTTTCCGCAATTTGGTTAGGTGCTGTGATCGGAAAATTTGCCCAAGCATCTATCAGCGATTGTGGATAGCCAATTGCTTGCACAATTTTCAGTTCTGTATTCCCCTCAGTAAGTAAGACAACGGAACCAGCAGTGGCTTCTAAGGCGGCAATTCCTTGGTTCACCACCACATCAGCCACCTGTTGGGGAGTTAGGGCTTCCGAGAGGGCAGCAGTTATTCTTTGTAAAAGTACCGTGCGATTAACAGACCGTTCAGCTGCCTGTTTTGCCTGTTGAGTTTCCTGGTAGAGTCTAGCGTTGTCGATGGCTGTCGCCGCCCGACGAGCAATATCTTCTGCTAAAGCCAAGTCTGTTTGTTGGTAGTACCGACCAGACTCGGCTGTGAAAAAAGAAATTGCTCCAAATAATTGCCCACGGGAACGAACTGGAATCACCATGAGAGAACGAATACCCAAGCTTCGCAGCAATTGCAGATGTTCCTCATCTTCAGCCATCTCTACAAGATTAGAGTCAGATAATTCGGAGTAAAAGGCAGATATTCCTAGCCTTAGCTGCCGGACAAGCTGTTTAGCTCTAGTTTTGGGTCGATAACGCCGTCGAATTTCGTCTAGAATATTTAGTTTTGTGGAGTCGGCAATTGCGATCGCAATTTGTTTACTTGACCAATCTTCCTGGAAAACATCTACAATACACAAGTCTGCAAGGGTCGGAACTGCAAGATTAGCCACACTTTCCAAGGCGATCTCATAATCCAATGAAGCAGCTAGTAAGGTGCTGGCTTCGACTAAAAACTGTTGTGTAGCTTCAACTCGTTTGCGTTCACTAATATCCTCAATAATGCCTAATGCATACTTTGGCTGTCCGTTAGCATTCCAAACTGCTGATGAAGTTAGGTTTACCCAAACAATGGAACCATCTTTGCGGATGTAGCGCTTCTCTAGGGAATAACCACTAATTTCTTTTGCCAAGACTCGTCGAGAATTCTCCCAATCAACTTCTAAGTCGTCAGGGTGGGTAATTTCCTCGAAGTTCATTTGAATTAACTCTTCATGGCTGTATCCAGTAATTTCGCACAGAGCAGAATTAATTTGTAGAAATTGTCCATCCAACGCTACCAGACTAATCCCCACAGCTGCCTGATTGAAGATTGTTCGGAACCTTTCTTCGCTTTCCCGCAAAGCAACTTCTGTTTCCTTTGCTGCTGTCACATCTGCCAAAATAATCCCAATTCCTACCGTTTCACCCATTGCATTATTGACTGGGTAATAGTTGCCCAGCCAGTAGCCGTAACGTTCGGGTTCCTCCCTTGTATCACCGCTAATTTCCACATTCAGCAGAGGTTCTCCAGTATCTAACACCCGCTGTAACTGTAGCTCTAACTCAGCCGCCATCGCTGGCAAAACTTCCCCAAATTTACGTCCTAGATGTTCTTCTACAGTCAAACCGTTAATATCAGCGAAAACTTGATTAATTCTGATATATCGTAGTTCCCGATCCAAAAAGCATACGGCAACAGGAGCAGCACCTAGCAGCGCATCTAGAAGAGATAGAGATTCTGCATAATGGATTAAAGCCTGGTTGATATCTCGATAAAGTCGCGCATTTTCTACTGCTAAAGCAGCACGATGGGTAATATCTGTTGCTAAAGTTAGGTCAGAGCGATCGTAGCGACGGTTTGATTCTGCGGTGACAAAGGTGATAGTGCCGAGTACTTGTCCTTGTGTGATTAACGGCACAATCATCACAGACTTAATCCCCAATTGCCGAACAAGCTCTAAGTGTTCCTGATTCTGAGTACTTGCTACTAAGAGCGAGTCAGATATCTCTGAGATTAATTCGCTTTGCCCAGTTTGCATTACTCTAGTAATTAATGCACTGACACCGTTGTAATTTTTCACATACTCCTGAAGTTTACGCGCCAACTCCGCTTTCGATGGGTCTGCATGGGCAATGGGTAGGCGGCGAATGGAACCATCATCATTTAAAATGTCTACGCTACACCAATCAGCAAGTTGGGGAACTGAAATTTTGGCGATTTGTTCTAATGTTTCTTCATAATCTAGCGAAGTAGAGAGTAAATTGCTAATCTGGGCGATATAGCGCAGTCTTTCCTCAGCTTGCTTACGCTCTGTAATATCGAGAACAAAAAAAGCTCCTCGTTCTACAGTCTCTTCAAAATGGCTACCACCTGCCAAAATTGGGAAGCGTGAGCCGTCTTTTCGGATATATTCTTTTTGATATGGTGTGCAAAAGGAGCTAGCTTGAAATTGAGTTAGTGCTTGCTTATCGAGTGGCAGGTATTCTGTAGGCGTCAAGTTTTGCCAGTTAAGTTTTCCAGAAACTAATTCTTCACGAGAATAACCCACCATATTCAGCAAGGCATCGTTAGCATCTGTGATCCTACCGTCTCTATCCCAGAAGCCAATACCAATCATGTTTGACTCAACCACGCTGCGAAACTTCGCTTCGCTTTCTCGTAATGCTTGCTCAGTTTGTTTGAGTTGAGTAATATCAATTGAACTAATGCCCACTCCTAACAACTGCCCATCCGGCAAACACACTGGATAATAGCTGACAAGGGCATAACGATATACCCCAGGCGGATAAGTTTCACCGCTTACTTCTTGGTTAAGCAAGGGTTGTCCGCTTTGCATCACTTGCTCAAAAACAGGCTCAATTTGCGCCGCCCATTCCGGTAGTACTTCCCTAAAGGTGCGACCAATATGTTGACTTTGTGGTACACCATTGATGGCGGACAGGGCTTCATTCGCATGAATATAGCGCAATTCAGTATCAAGAAAAGCCAGCGCCACTGGTGAACTAGTAAGCCAAGCATTGAGTAACGCCAGAGATTCGTCTTTTTGCTGAACAGCTTGCTGAAGTTCCTGATGCAACCTGGCTTTTTCTATTTCTGCCTGCTTCCGCTCGGTAATATTCACACCTGCACAGGTAATACCCTGAATGTTATTGCCTGCATCCCTTAGTGGTTCAACCAGCAAATCATAGCAACGGTATTTTCCACAAGTTGTTAGATAAACTTCTTCACGGGTTGCAACACCAGTCTCTATTACCTTTAGCTTAATTGCCGTCAATTGTTCTGCTACTAAGGCTGAAAATAATTCAGAATCAGACTTCCCTAACATTTCCTCAGCAATATCTAGACCTTGAGGATTATGAATCCACTGATATCGCAAATCACGATCTTGCTGAAAGACCAAAATATCTGAACTACTTAATGCTAACCGAAATCGCTCTTCACTAACTCTTAGCTTTTGTAGATTTTCATCAGCTCGTCTTTTAGCAGTTTTTAATGCCTCACAAATGATACTAAAAAGCAATCCTTGTAATGCAAATAACCCAATTCGCACAAAATTGGATAAGTCAAAACTCAGCTCATAAGCTGGGGGGAGAAAGAAGTAATCGCTCACTAATGCAGACAAGGAAGTTGCTAATAGTCCTGACTTCAAACCACCATACCAAGCACTAACTGTTACAGCGCTAAAAAATAGCAGGAAAGGAGTTCTACTCATGCTTAACCAAGGGTCTAGCATCAGCATTAGCACTAATGCAATTGCAACAATTAATACAGTAATACCATAACGCAGTAATTGGGAAGAATGAATATGAGGCATGAAAATGTTTTGGAACAACCAATACTTATTGCAAAAGCTGTATACACCCTAAGCTAGGTTGCAAATTTTAGTAATTTATCTACAGATAGATTTTTCTTGATTTATAAAAGCTTCTTTTGTTAGAGGTTAATTACTCGGTAATATAGTACAGAAAGCTAGAATTTCTTACTGATTTTTTATATCCATAACATGCATTTGACGATAATAAATACTCAATTTTAATAAATCCAGCGACTCAAGTTTATAACAAATGCCAAAATCAAGGGTCTTTTAACTCAGTACTTGGCATGGGCTAAACACCCAGCTAATGGAACTCAGCATTCTTCATAACTGAGAGGGAGCAACACTGATACCGCGCACAAAAATATCTACACAGGTTTCGATATATTCTTCACAGCTATAGCTGCCTTGATTGAATTTTGCACTGCGACATAGCATTCCAGCTAGCAGCATTCCTGTAAACATATCGACTGCCGGAAATGGATCAATGTCTGCTCTAACAGCGCCTCGTCTCTGACTCGATTGCAGGTAAGCTACCAGTTTTTCCCCTAAAGGCTTGGCAGCTTCTTGAATCACTTGTTTGGCTGCCTCTGGATGACGTTTGGCTTCCCCAATGAAGGTACGAATTAAGTCTTCCTGTACCTCTAGCATACTATTGTAAAGATGGGCATATTGTCTTAAATCAATTTTCAAATCCTGTGTCCACGCTTCGGGGTGTGCAAGGGCTTGTGTCTGGAGTGCCAAAGCATTTTCCATTACTGCTCCCAGAAGTTGTTCTTTGCTAGCAAAATGACGAAATAAAGTCACCTCATTGACACCAGCAACACGAGCTATTTCACGGGTAGTTGCTCCTTGAACACCTAAACTAGCAAATACCTGCGAGGCGGCTTCTATCAAACGTGTACGGGTAAGAGCTGATGAACGGATAATTTTATTCATTTATGTTGGCAAGTACTTACTTACATCATAGGTTATGTAGAAAAAGTTGTTGCATTAGCGTAGCTTACCGTAAGGAAGGTATGGCTGAAAGCGGCGGGAAACTCTATCCCAATAGTGGGTAGTCGAGGTTGCTCCCCCCGCCACTTGGGGCATTGGGCATTGGTAGCTTCTTCCCCATTCCCCATTCCCCATTTCCCATTCCCCATTCCCCAGTCTTCAGCATTTTTTGGGTTAGCAGACTACTAGCGGTTATTAGTGGGGCAGATGTATTTGGAGATTTTTTTAATTGGAAGTCTCTAATGTTTTACTCATTTTAGTAACTGGAACAACTATCCCACTCCTTAAATAATGAGGTGATCTTTGGATGGCAGTAAATCCCAGTCGTAAATAAAATCCTTCGGCATAAAGGCTAGCAGTTGTAATTACCTTATCCACGCCTTGAACGGTTGCTTCGTCACAAAAATGTTGAACTAAAGCCCGCCCAATCCCTTTACCTTGATATTTAGGATGAACATACAATCCAATGAGTTCATCAACAATGAAACTAGCAAAACCCATAACCACATCTCCCTCGATCGCAACCCAGAAAGTTTCCACTTTCATACTCTTCAAGATATTTGAACCATCAGGTTTATCGCGATAATTACGCCAAGCTAAAAGTTCTTTTTGGGTGTAGAAAGTTGCAGGCAAAGCTTTGATAGCAGCAATATGAATTGCACTCAGCACCCACGCATCTGTTTCTTGGGCAGGTCGAAGAGATATTTCGTTAGCGCTCATAGGTTCAGGGCTAGAGGAGGCAGGAGGAAGGCAATACGGTTCGGTTAAGCAAATTTATCTGTTAAGGCAGGCAGGGGGAGCAGGGGAGCAGGGGAGGCAGGGGAGGCAGGGGAAGCAGGGGGAGAGAAAAAAGCTTAACTGAACTGTATTGAGAAGGAAGGAGGAAAGAAGTATGAATGAAAACTTTAGTTCTGGGTAATTCCCAGTTTAAAAAGAAGAATTGTTCTGTAGCGACTGTCTTAAAAATCAAGCGATCGCTTAACGCATCGGTTTCAAATTTCTGTTTCAACTCACTAGAATCTTGCTTAATTTTGGATTTTAGAGACATCTAAAATCCAAAATCTAAAATCCAAAATTCTTACAGTTGCCGCACTAATGGCTGGCCATCTTTGACTTCACCAATCAAAACTAAATCGACACAGTTAACAAAGATACCATTTTCCAGAACGCCGGGAATGTTATTCAATGTCTTTTCTAGGCTGACTGGATCTTCAATAGAGTCAAATCTGACATCTAAAACAAAGTTTCCTTGGTCAGTGATTACTGGCCCAGCTTTTTTTACACCCATACGGAGTTCTGGTTTGCCACCGAGTTTTTTGATGGCATTGGTTACTGGAGTAATTGCCATTGGAATCACTTCCACAGGCACAGCGAAACTAGAACCCAAGCGGTCTACTAATTTTCCACTGTCTACCACGACGATGAACTGTTCTGCCAGGTAGTCTACGACTTTTTCGCGGGTATGTGCTGCACCACCGCCTTTAATCAAATTTTTCTGTGGATCGACTTCATCTGCGCCATCAATGGCAATATCGATGTGGTCAATAGCATCTAAGGTGGCGAGAGGAACACCGTACTGCTTCGCCAGCACTTCTGACTGAAACGAGGTGGGTATGCCTATAATATCTTTGAGTTCACCAGACTTTAGGCGATCGCCTAAAAACTGAATCGTATATGCTGTAGTTGACCCCGTACCCAACCCCACAATCGAACCCGACTTGACTAGGGCGGCGGCGGCTTTGCCAACTTCTTGCTTCATCAACTTTACGGGATCTGTTGTTGTCATTCCCAAAACTCCTGAAAAACCGACTATAGTCCATAGTAGTGGGCAGATAACGCCAAAAGATGAAAGCTAAAAAACAAGTTTTTGCTGATTTCTACCCCCTTGATTATGAAAGCCAGCTAACACGCTACGTAGCTACGCAACATTGCCCAGCTAAAGTTCGTCACTAACTGAGTTACAGGTTATTAAGAACACCAAATTTTGCGTTAACCTCAGTAACGTAGTTTTTTAAATTCATTTAGCAGTTAAAAGTGGTTATGGTGATGCGTCAGCTTTCAATTACTCTATCTTTAATGGCACTACTACAAAGCTTGCCAGCAATTGCTCAAGTACCAGAAACTACTTCTGGAATCCCATCTGATTCAATTCAACAGGTAACTGCTGTCAAATGGATGACAAACTTTCCCGATGGCAAGTTTTATCCAGAAAGGTTACTGAGTCGAGCAGAATTAGCGTCGATTATGGTAAAAGCATTTCGCCTAGATAAAAGAGAAGCTGTTAACAAAGCAAATTTAACTGTTCCAGATGTTCCTCGTTCTTATTGGGCATTTAATGATATACAGACAGTCTTAAAAACTGACATCATGAAAGGCTATCGAGGCAATGAATTCTTCCCTAACCAAAAGGTGACAAGGGCAGAAGCTCTTGCTATTTTTGCCCAGGCTTATGGTGTATTTCAGTTTCCCGATGACGCGGTGAATGAGATTCTGGCTTCATATCCAGATGAAAAGTCTATCCCAACTTGGGCTAGAAAGGCGATCGCTACAGTAGCTACCGAGGGATTTCTTAACACAGATGCTCAAGGCAATATTTCCCCATTAAAACCTGTTACCCGTGGGGATATGGCTTATGTCTTGAGTAAATATTTGCAACGACAACAGCAACAACCCGAAACACCAGAAGTTCCGGTTATTCCAAATAGCCCACAATCACCTTAGCTGATTGACGCTCTCCTGCCTGAAGGCGAGGAGATTCTTAAGACTTTGCAATCTTAATATCCTGATTACTCAGGTTCCCAAACTCACCACGTTTGCTCATAGAGCGTGATGATACCTTTTGGGCGTTTTGCTGACTAGCAGCTAGTTTCGCGGAGTCCCTACGTACTATTTCCAAGCATCTATCTCTGATTGTTTTTGCAGCACCAATGTCAGCGTGTTCATGATATCCGCACTCGGTACAGATGAACTTCTCACCATCACGATTTGACTTATCGATATGCCCACAATTCCTGCATTCCTGACTAGAGTGTTTAGGATTAATTTTAATTACGACTTTTCCTTGCTTTGCAGCGAGATACTCAATCTTTAAAATTAATTCGCCCCAACTTGTATCAGAGATAGCGCGATTTAAACCTTTCTTTCTCGATTGTCCATTTTTCAGAAACCTGCCAGTATTTTCATCAACTTTAACCTTGCAACGTTTCAACATCGCGGAGATGTTTAAATCTTCTAGTGCAATAGCATCAACCTTTCTAGATACTATTTTGTTCGCAACATCCCATTGGTAAGCAACTCGTTTATCTGTAATCTTTTTGTGAAAACGTCCTAACTTGCTAGCTGCTTTTTTACGATTTTTACTATCTTTAAGTTTTTTGCTAACTCGCCTCTGTCTAATTTTCAGAGTGCGTTTAACTTTTTTGTTAGTTGCAAAACGTGGGTTGTCAATTTGATATCTATCTGACAGGTGAACAAGTTTGGTTATTCCCAAGTCACAACCAAGGACAGATTTAACTTCATCTAGTGGCTTTGATACGTAATCTGGAATACTTTTATCTTCGATCCGAATCGAGACATACCAACCATCTTGACGCTTGCGGATTGTCGCCGCCTTTAGATTAAACCCGTCTGGTATCAAACGGGAGTTAAAGAATCGCATCCATCCCAACTTAGGAAGGTAAACTTTACTACCTTGAACTTTTACACCCATCTGGTAAGTAAAAGATGTAAAATTACCCCGGTTTTTAAATTTCGGAAATCCTCTGCCTTCTCCTGACGGAGACGCTACTTGGCGTTCAAAGAAGTTTTTGTAAGCAGTGTCAAGACGTTTAACGTTTTGCTGTAGCACTGTGGAGTCAATTTCACCAAACCAAGGTCTAGCTTTTTTCAACTCTGGTAATGCCGTTATTTGGATATCTCCAGCACTGCGTCGTGGGTTTTTGAGCTTGCCATCCTTATCAACTTTGCCATCTTTCCAAGGTTCTCCACTTGCACCATTTTTACTAACAAAACAAGTTATTGGACAGGCTTCGGATTTAGTTCTGATATCGCAGTAGTCTCCCTGAATGAATTGCTGATTGTATTGAGCTATTCTGTCAGCCAAACTCCAATTGTAGGTAGAGCGAAGCATATCTAACCATCCACCCATTTTATTTATTTGGGTAATGCTAGGACGTAGCTTGTAAACGTAATTTGTCAGCAAATAGCATTCCCCTTATGAAGTTCAGTTAAGCGTTGTGCTTAAACTCAGTTTTGACCCGGACTTCTATACTTATCTCGAATCTGGCGAAGATATAAGGAATTAGACTGTGTTGGTTGCTGCAACACATTATTCCCATAATTAGATTGTGGTGGTTGCGTCGGTTGCTGCAACCCATAATTCCCATATCCCGCAGGGTTTGTGGGTGTGACAACACTTTGACTCGGATTCTGGCTAGAGTAAGGTGCAATATTACTTGGTGCGGCAAAGGTAGCAGAGGGCGTCACTGGGGAGACATTAGGCACTAGCTGACCATTATTTAAATTATTGTAGGGATTTTGCGGTAAGTTCGTACCCGTTGATGTATAACCTGTACCAGGAGTTAAACCATTACTAGGCAATACTTGGCCGTTATTTAAATGACCGTAGGGATTTTGTGGTAAGTTCGTACCTGTTGATGTATAACCTGTAGCAGGAGTTAACCCAGCACTTGGTAGAGAATTCTGACTGGGTAAGCTGTTGATGGGTGGCATTAGCGTTGTTCCTGGGTCAGAGACTTGTCCCAAGGCATTTGTCGGAGTTGCAGTCCCATTAAAGCTAGACAATTTCTCGTTTGTCGATTGGTTGAGTGCTGCTTGCAGAGGACTGATAGAGAGAGAATTTTGGTTCTTATTGGTTTGATTAGTCAATCCAATACCCAGGCTAGAGGACGTTTGTTCCTCCCCTGTTGGTTCAGACGCTGTATTTAAAGTCTTAAGACCTAGAAACTGGTTACTATTATCAACTATCCCAGTACGCAATAAATTTTCTGTTTGTACGACAAAGGGATTTTTCACCACTGGGGAGGTGTTGCCATTAATGCCTAAAGTAGGATTTGATTTGGCATCGTTAGCAGACTTTTGTTTGTTAATTACATCTTCTAATAAGCTTGTGCTCTTTTTTGCCTCAGTCTTTTCATTAGGAGTATTTGCCTTTAATGAGAGAGCTGCTTCCTCAAAGTCATTAAACAAAACTGGCAGGTTATCAATATCTGCTGCAATGGCTCTATTTTCTGCTGACAGGGAAGATTCATCAGGCTTTTGTGGAGCAACTTGATTTTTTTGCTTATAAACGAAAATATCTGGATTTGACCAGTATTCCCAGGTTACTAGCCCTACTACAGATAAGAAAATTGCAGTTCCCCAAAAACCAGGTCGTCCTAGATTCCATAACCTGGCTCTGAGATAGCGTAAGTAGGCGGGAGGATAATGACGATTTGGCATGGTATTAGTAATTGAAATTTACTAGAAATCGGTAAAATGTGACGGAAGAAGCGTTGCTGTTTTATGCTTTTATTTAGCTCAAGAGGAAATATCTCAACTGAAGTTCGATAGTGATTTCATCCTAACTTCTCAAGAAGTTATTAGTCATTAACAATAGACATCTAGTAGTCAAAAATTTACTTTTTTTACTTTTTTAAACTAAACGGTTTAGTTTGCCGACGAAAGCTTTCTCGTAAAAGTAGACACGCAGCGGCTACATAAATTGCCTGAAAATCAGGGTTTCGGCTATTGTTTACGTAAATCCTGACCCTAAAAATTTGGTATTTTACTCATGCTTAGACGTTTAAGTAGCCGTAAAATCTCCTCAGTGGCTATGTTTGTGCTTGTTATATGCTTTACTCTGATAAGTGTGCGTTCATTTGGGCAATCAATTATGACATCAGCACCCCAACTGCTCACCGATCCATTTTTGCAACTGCCAACGGAAACCTCAGTGCGAGTAGTTTGGTTTACTGAGTTTGCTGGTGTTAATCACAGTGTAACCTACGGTGAAAATTTCAAACAAACTGCTAAGGCAAGTACTACCAAACTCACTCGCACGCGTGAAGACCAAGAGTCAAGAGTTGCAAACCAAACCAAAGACGGCGAAGTTTATCAAAAACCCGTCCAGCGTGAAATTTGGCGACATGAAGCTGAGGTAACTGGCTTAACTCCTGATGTGAGGGTAAATTATCGTGTTATGAGTGTGCGAGAAGATGGTGAGAGTGTTAACAGTGATGTTTTTACCCTTGCAGCTACTCCCAAATCAGATACACGATTAAAAATTTTACTCACCTCAGATCATCAATTAAAGCCGATGACAGCAGCAAATCTGCAAAAGGTGGTAGAAACAATTGGACGAGTTGATGGAGTATGGTTTGCTGGCGATTTGGTGAATGTTAGCGATCGCGCCTCAGAATGGTTTGATGATAATAGTGGTGGTGCGTTGTTTCCCGGTTTGCAAGGTCGTGCTAAATATGACATGACGCATAACGACGTTAAGACAACATACACTGGTGGACAAATAATTCAACACGCACCCATGTTTACTTGCATTGGCAATCATGAGGTGATGGGGCGTTTTGCCAGGACGGGAAGTTTAAATGATGAATTTGATGATACAATTCCCCGTGCCGTTGCTCAAAGAATCTACCGAGACAAATCTTTAATAGATAATTCTTTTAATACTAATACCTATGAAGAGATTTTCTCTTTACCAAAAAGTAAAGATGGTGGAAAAAAGTATTATGCAGTTAGCTTTGGGAATGTGCGTTTGGTGGTACTGTACGCTACGAATATGTGGCGGACTCCCAGCTTAGATAGAAAGCGTAGGGGTAGATATCAGGAAGCTGAAAAGGATTTAAATAATCCTGAAAATTGGGGTTATGGACAGGTGATTTATGAGCCAATTGCTAAAGGCAGCAAACAGTACAATTGGCTAGAGGCAGAGCTTAACGCCCCTGAGTTTAAACAAGCAAAATACAAAGTTGTAATGTTCCATCATCCACCCCATACTTTGGGTGATAATATAGTTCCTGCTTATACAGAACCAGTTCAAATAATTGAACGGGATGGTAATAATATCAAAACAGTGCGTTATGAGTACCCCAAAGACGCAGATTATATTATTCGCGATGTTGTCCCTTTATTAGAAGCTGCTAATGTGCAATTAGTATTTTATGGGCATTCCCATTTGTGGAATCGCTTTGTTAGTTCCAGTGGAATGCACTTTCTAGAAACTTCCAATGTGGGCAATACTTACGGTGCAGCTTGGGGTGACAGAAAGCGAGAAGTGCCAATTGGATATCAAGAGGATTATGTTAAGCTTGGTGATCCCAATGGTTTAGAACCGATAGTGCCAACAATTGCTCCCTTGCTGGGCGAAGATGGGAAACCTATGCCTTATATTGCGAGTAATGATATTACAGTTTTCAGTATTTTTGATACAGGAACTGGTACGATCAGTAGTTATCGTTTTGATACTCGCAAGCCTGATTCAGAAGTATTGAAGTTTGACGAATTTAAATTGAAATAGCAATTACACCAGGGGAAACACATTATTAAAGGAGGCAGGAGGCAGAAGGCAGGAGGCAGGAGGAGCATCTTGCGATTAATTTTAAGAATTTTTAATTTGGAGCGTACTCTTTCAGAGAAGCAAGCTACGCGCAGCGTCTCGTAGAGAAGCAACTTGACTAGAGTTAGAGTGTCACCTTTTGGTTATAAGCATTAACAAAACTCGTGTAGTCATACTCGACTTGAGTTGCATAGTCCACCGAAAAGTTAACAATTTCGTCTTTGAATACAGCCTTGTTACCGCTCACAATATCAGTCACTTCTTTGTCAACGCTTACGGGAATAATCACAGCATCGTAGTCTTTATCAGAAATTGCATGGTTCTTGGCAACAACCTTCCCTGCATACCCCATTGCATCCATGAATTTTGACTTAGTAGTGAGCAAAGTATAATCAAAGTCCACTTGATAGGGTGATTTTTCATGCAGCATAAAAGGAATGCTACTGACCGTAGTATAGCCAACCAATGGATCAGTATTAGAGAGCATTGCTTTCGTGGCGATTGTCACTCTTGCCCCTTCTTGGTTTCCGTAGACTGAACTTGGTAGCAAACCTGGAACTGCGATCGCAACTGCGCTATTACCTTCCTGCTTCATCTCTAAAATGCGATCGTCGTCGGGTGCTGAACTTGGGCCCTCAATCAATAAGTAATATCGGTACTTTCCAAGACTACCAATGCCTGAACCTAATTTGAGGCGAATGTCCTTGAGGGTGTAGTAACTATTGTTGTAGCGCTTACTGCTCGGAATTGAAGCGATGTAGCTGCTCATAGCCTCAGCAATGTCTGAATAGGTGCTGCTGGATACAGACTTAAGTTCCAAAGTTGTCTGGAATACTCGATTGTTACTGTTATTTAACTGCGTATACTTATTTAAAAACTTCAAACGACTCTTATCTGATACCTTTTCAATCAAATCTTTGACCACACCATTCGTATTGCTGGATTCCAAACGATATGACAGTTCATCATTGGTTCCCTTAAAGTCACTCATCTTGTTCAGATAAGCATCCAAAAAATTCCTGACAATATCCTGAGCATCGCTTGAGCTAATACCGTTCTCTTTAGCTGCCAACAGAATGGAGACTGCCATCCGTCGCAAGTCCCAAACGTAGGGGCCAAGATAGCCTTCATCAAAATCAGTGGTGTCAAAAACGTTGTTATCGTTACTATCTCTCATCCCCCCAAGATTTTGCAGATGCATATCTCCCTCTAACCAGATGGCTGATGTTGAAGAATTCACAAATTCTGAACTTGGCAAGGTCTGCATATCACGATAAAAAATGTGAGCCGTCCCTCGATAAAAGGCGAATGGGCTAGCTTTCATCTTTTGTATCTTCGTTTCCAGTTCTTGAGGCAATTGAGAAGCAAAGGGATGATTGTATTGGTAAATTTCATTTTCCACCCAAGTCGAACGGGGAGTTGCAGCTTGAACTGGAGATGCAAACCCCAAAATTAAAATTAAGACAACTGCGATCGCAGATATGTGTTTGGGCATGACAGTCTCTTTGTAAAAAAAATGACTTTTATTAGACTCTTGTGTAGATACAATCATCCAACAACAATTCTTTTACCACCTTTAGCTATAGCTTAGAAAGTGATTTAAGGCACAATGCAACAACTATTCATGTCAAAGAATTCAAAAAGGTAAAATTATAAAGAATTGTCAAAACGTAATCATGTCAGCTATCCAAACAACTGTGGTTCTTGCCATGACGGCCGATGGAAAAATTAGCGCCGTAGATCCTAAAGCGCCTCGTGAATCCGATCCAGATGATCAAGCACACGTGGAGTATCAAGTCTCCCTTGCTGATCTAATCCTGGTAGGAGCAGGGACAATTCGGGCTGAGGGGGTAACTTTTACAATTCGCAATCCCGAACTTTTGGCAGCACGTAAGGTTCGGGGTCAGTCTCCCCAGCCTATTACCTGCGTTGTCTCAGGTTCCCTTGACCTAGGGCTGGACTTGCCTTTTTTAAGTCAGGACATCGAGCGCTGGATATTTACAACACGAACTGGTTTAGAACGCAATTCTGATACAACAACCTTACAAAAACTGGCTGAATTAATTGATTTGGGAGATACAGACCTGGACTGGGATCGGGCTTACAGCTTGATGGCAGAGCGGGGTATTAACAAGGTAGTTGCTTTGGGAGGTGGCTCTTTAACCGCTGCTCTAGTGCACGCAGAGCGAATTGACGATTGGTGGTTGACAATTTGGCCAGTTATTTATGGAGGAAAGCAGGCCCCTAGCCCAGTAGAGGGAGAAGGTTTTGTTCCTTATGCTGCTCCTCATCTCCAACTCGTTGAAACTCGTCAGATTGGAAGTGAGTTGTTTTTACACTACCGTACACTCAAGTAGAGAATACTAAAAAGCGCTCTCCCGAAAGGGAGAGCGCTTTTTAATTTAGCTAAACTTCAGAATTAACCGTTGATAGCAGGAGCAGTAAGAGCTACAGGAGCAGAATCGCCAGCAGCCAAATCTAGAGGGAAGTTGTGAGCGTTCCGCTCGTGCATTACTTCCATACCCAGGTTAGCGCGGTTGATTACATCCGCCCAAGTTGCAATCACACGACCTTCAGAGTCAATGATTGATTGGTTGAAGTTGAAACCGTTCAAGTTGAACGCCATTGTGCTTACACCCAAGGCGGTGAACCAGATTCCGATTACAGGCCATGCTGCTAAGAAGAAGTGCAGTGAACGGCTGTTGTTGAAAGAAGCGTATTGGAAGATTAGACGACCGAAGTAACCGTGGGCTGCAACGATGTTGTAGGTTTCTTCTTCTTGACCGAATTTGTAACCGTAGTTTTGTGATTCAGTTTCGGTTGTTTCACGAACCAAGGAAGAAGTTACTAGTGAACCGTGCATTGCAGAGAACAATGAACCACCGAATACACCAGCTACACCGAGTTGGTGGAAGGGATGCATCAAGATGTTGTGTTCTGCTTGGAACACGATCATGAAGTTGAATGTTCCAGAAATACCCAAGGGCATACCATCAGAGAATGAACCTTGTCCGATTGGGTATACCAAGAATACTGCGGTTGCTGCTGCAACTGGAGCACTGTATGCGATCGCAATCCAAGGACGCATTCCTAAGCGGTAGGATAGTTCCCATTCACGACCCATGTAGCAGAATACGCCAATCAGGAAGTGGAAAACTACCAATTGGTAAGGACCGCCGTTGTACAACCACTCATCTAAGGAAGCTGCTTCCCAAATTGGGTAGAAGTGCAAACCGATAGCGTTGGAGGAAGGTACTACTGCACCGGAGATGATGTTGTTTCCGTAGATCAAGGAACCTGCTACTGGTTCACGGATTCCATCGATGTCTACTGGAGGAGCGGCGATGAAGGCGATTACGAAGCAAGCGGTTGCAGCTAGCAAGGTGGGGATCATTACTACGCCGAACCAACCGATGTAAATCCGGTTGTTGGTGCTGGTGATCCATTCGCAGAATCGATCCCATACGTTGGCGCTTTCGCGACGTTGTAAGGTTGTTGTCATTGTTCTATAAGTGCGGTTAGTTATTTATGATTTGGATAAGCAAATTTGCTTACCTATGTTTATTACATTAGAAGCAAAATGGAGATTTGTAAAGAAATATTACATAGGTATTGATTATGGCAGTGATTTTTTTTGGTGATGAACCGCGTCTAGAGACGCAATTCATCTGTTTTTATCAACCAGGGGGCCAGTCTAACTGCCGTCCTCCCAAAATGTGCAAATGTAAGTGATGGACTGTTTGTCCGCCGTCATCACCAGTGTTGATGACAACTCGATAACCATTTTTCAGCCCAGCTTCTTCTGCAACACGTTTGGCGGTTAATAAAAGATGCCCCAACAGAGCATGATCCTCAGATTCAGCATCAGCTAGTTGAGCAATGGGTTTTTTGGGAATGACGAGAATGTGAACCGGCGCTTGGGGATGGATGTCTTTAAATGCTAGGGACAAATTATCCTCATAAACAATATCAGCGGGAATTTCCCGACTAATGATTTTGCTGAAAATCGTTTCTGTAGTTTCACTCATGCCAATCTACCTACTTATCTGCTAGAGATTTTATATTAAGTCCGGCTAATCACTTATCGAAGTCTAATATTGATATAATGCACGAGCAAATTTCTGGTGTTGTTCTGCTAGATATTGAGGATAGATGAACTGAGCATTGCCAATAAAGCGATACACCCAGCGACGTTTTGTAGAGATTACCAACTTTGCAACTATGGCAGAGGATGAATGGCAGTATTCTGAGCCGAAATAATTTTCCAGCGCCCTGACTGCTTCTGAAGAACATATTTCATACGCGTTCTTAGCACTCCCGGTTCGGTCGGCTGTATACCTGGAGGCAAGGCATCATAACCACGTAGTGTTTGTACTGTCTCCACAATAGCTGCTTCTGAACCGAGCAAACGCACCTTCCAAATTTTGACATCAAGGTGAGTGTTCTTGAAAATACCACTAAAAAGTGTTGCGTGCCGCGATTTTGTAGCATCCTGTCCATCAAAGTACATGCCGATAATGTTAACAAAGTCAACATCCTGGCTAAAGTCCCGAACCCATGCTTGGGCATCATGTTGATTCCAAGCTTTTGTTTGCTCAGTCAGTAGCCTGCGGATAGCAATTTCATCCGGTACTTGAGCAATTACTAACGATGGAATCAAGACGAGTAAGGCAGCATTTATCCCTATCCAGCTAAAGCGCGGATAAATCATCATTAACTCAAATTAAATTAATGACTATAGAATGACACAACAATGAGACGACATTATGGCTAAAAATGAATTTAAATTTATATTAAAAATTAGCGGATTTCTTTGTGATTACTATGTATAAATCACCATCCCAAAAAATCCAGACATTTATACCTGTCACAGACTATATTTTATTACCAGTGCTATTAAAATCTTTAAAATATTCTCAGTATTTATTTTTACTATTTAATTTAAACTGATGGAGGTCATCTGCGGCAGAAAGGGCGATCGCATGAGCAAAAAATGGTATCGAATCCAAAAGCTGAAAGCAATATTCGTCCTAGCATTGGCAGTTATATTTACTAATGCTGTAGTCTCCTACGGCAACACTGTTAAGCTGATTCACAACCAGCAATGGGTGACATCCTCATATAAAGTTATTACTCAAGTTGAAAGTATCCAATCTAGACTCCAAGATACTGAGACTGCACAACGTAATTACTTAATTACAGCGGATGCAGATGATCTAAAAACTTATCTTGTAGCTTATGAAGAAACTAATCGCAACACTCAGACTCTCAGTAAGTTAACTGCTGATAACCATCAAACGCAGCAGTGGATTTCCTTGCTGGAGCCGAAAATTACCAGTAGGCTCAACATTCTGCAAGAAGAGATTTCCCTCAGACAAAACCAGGGATTTGAAGCAGTTCGACAGAGAATTTTATCTGTCAAAGACAAGCAAAACAGCAAAGAAATCCAACAGCTTATTCACGACTTTTTAGAGGTAGAGCAAAATTTATTACAGCAGGGAATGCAGCAGTCGCAAGCAAGTTCCCAAAAGGCGATAGTTACATTTTTTATCGCTGCTATTGTGGATTTGGTTTTGGTGGCGCTGCTGTATGACTTGTTATGGCGTTATATCAGGCAACTTCAGCAGACAGAAATGGCCCTACGCCAAAGCGAAAATCGTTTACGAGCCATGATAGATGCAGAACCAGAATGTATCAAATTAATTGCCAGGGATGGCACCCTTTTAGAAATTAATGCAGAAGGGCTGGCGATGATGGAAGTGGAAAGTGCTGATGTTTTGATTGGCAAACCAGTTGATGCTGTAATTGTGCCAGAGTATAGAGCAGCCTTTGCCGACTTGCATAAAAGTATCTGCCAAGGTAACAAGGGGACTTTAGAGTTTGAAATCGTTGGATTTAAAGGCACTCGCCGCTACATAGAGACTCATGCTGTACCACTGCTTAACGAATCTGATGGGACGTTAATCCATTTAGCACTGACGCGAGATGTAACTCAGCAAAAACAGGCAGAACAGAAAATCCGTGAACAAGCAGCGCTGTTGGATGTATCAACTGACGCAATTGTGGTACGAAATATCCGCAACCAAATTTTGTTTTGGAATAAAGGTGCCCAGAGTTTGTACGGCTGGAAGGCTGAGGAAGTTTTGGGTAAGAATGTTTTGCAACTTTTGTATAAAGAGATTTCACCACAGCTAGAAGATGCTTACTTGACGGTAATGAATACGGGTGAGTGGCGGGGTGAGTTGCATCAACTGACAAGGGAAGGTAAAGTAATTATCGTTGAAAGTCGGTGGACACTGATACGACATGATAATGGACAACCCAAATCCATTTTGAGTGTGAACACCGAAATCACGCAGCAGAAACAACTGGAAGCTCAACTTTTGCGATCGCAACGTTTGGAGAGTATCGGTACTTTAGCTGGCGGTATCGCCCATGACCTGAACAATATACTATCCCCAATTTTAATGTCAGTTCAACTGTTGCAGAGGAAATTGCCCGATCAGCAGAGTCAGCAAATACTGCAAACTTTAGAAAATAATGTTAAACGTGGTGCTAATTTGCTCAAGCAAGTATTATCTTTTGCACGAGGTATTGAAGGCAAACGAACAATTGTCCAAATTCAGCCTTTGATGGCAGAAATTGAGCAAATTATCGCTCAAACATTTCCTAATTCCATTATTTGCCAGATAGATATCCCTAAAAATCTCTGGTACGTTCGTGGAGATATAACTCAACTACATCAAGTGCTGATAAATTTAGTCATCAACGCCCGCGATGCCATGCCCAATGGCGGAATTTTAAGGATTGCGGCGGAAAATCTGGTGATTGGTGAACATTCTGCCCAGATAAATATTGATGCGAAAGTAGGTTCTTATATTGCGATCGTGGTGACGGATACTGGGATGGGGATGTCATCGGAAGTCCAGGAACGGATTTTTGAACCATTTTTCACTACCAAAGAGGTAGGAAAAGGTACGGGTTTAGGACTTTCCACGGTGTTAGGTATTATTAAAAATCACGGTGGTTTTGTTAATGTTTACAGTCAAGTAGGCAGAGGCACTCAATTTACAGTGTACTTACCTGCCTCAACATCCAGAGATACACATTCGCTGTCTCTAGAATTGGAATCAGTTATAGGAGATAGCTAATTTATTTTGGTGGTGAAAGTATCACAAACAAAAAAATACTGTCAACCAAGACTTTCTGCCCACGTTGGAAATGAGAACAGTCTAACTTAGTCCTCAGCCGGAAGTTCAACAAGTCATAGCGAGGTGAACCATCTGCATGACTTGCCCTTGGTGGGATATCGATTGCTTCTATTGGACAACCGCCAATTGTGGAATCTGGAGTCACCCTAAAACTAAAGCCCGATAATTCAAGGTGCTTCACTACAATGTTTCGCAAATGACGAGAATTATCAATCACAAGCTCTACCTCAACTTCGATAGCAGTTGGAAACTCCATGAGTTTGGGGAAGTAAGTATTGAAAAGGTTGAATAGTTCTGGATTATTCTTGACAAAAGTAACTTTTTGAATATTAAAAACCTGCCAATTTACTATAGTTTGGAAGGTTTTTTAGGTTAATAGAAATAAAAATATCAGTTAACATGATACGCCGTTATCACTATTTTCTTGTCTTGACTATACACGGACTCGACTCTTGGGTATTCGTTATGAATCCACCATACTTTTATTCTATTAGACTGTGCAGGTGCGCTACCTGAGATTGAATATCCTGCCTGAGTCATTAAGGTTTCAAAAGTATTTGAGTCGAGAACCGTACAATTAAAAGCTGTTAGTCCCTGTATTTGATGTCTGTTGAGGGTCATAGCTACCCTGGTAAGTCGTAAAAATTCTATATCCTGGTAATACTAAAGCAATTCCAGTGTTACTGTGAATTTTACCGGGATATTTATAGGGAATATCATCTGGTACGCTCCCACCAATACGAAAACTAAAACCAAGTAGCCATATATACAAACCAGGTAATAGTAAATCCATACTATATGTAATAGCTCTCATTGCTTCATTTTCTTTGAAAGAAGCAGAATTTCTGGCTATGGCGAATTTTTTGGAGATATTTTTTAGGTTTGTGCTTCGTAACATGGTCTTAATTTCAATCCCCAATAGGGATTTAGTAATTTTCAAGCGTTTCAATCTCTATGAGGGACAAGGTGTTTTGCAGCGCTTGTCTTTTAATTCTAACAAGTGGTTTCCATTGAGTAGGTCTTTTGAGAGCATTTTTACCATCAGCCAAAAATTAGCGATTGCCCAGAAACAGAAATATCACAGAGTCAGCGTCAATTACTTTTATGCTTAATCCAATTTTTAAAACTTTGATTTTTTGCGGTTCATTAGGTAGTAACCAACGCGCAAAACTGTGAAGGTATTTTTCTGCTAATCTTTTACAGATGTTGTAAAAGTATTATTAAATCAACTTTGTTTTAGCTAACCGCAAGTGAGTTTAAATGTGAGGAAAATCAAACTACTGGCTTTGATATTAATTAGTTTGACAATGGTGTTGTGGTTTAATTTGCGTTCTTCAACACCGTCAATACCGACTGTTGCATCTTCACCACCAAAAACTATTCGCTACTTCGAGCGCACTTTGCCCAAAAGCATAGCTCACATCGTGTTAATTCCAGCTAATAGCAGATTTTTGGTGACTCCTGCATTATCACAGAAGGTAGCCACTGTAGAGGAATTTGCCCAGAAGCATCGAACCGTAGCTATTTTGAACGCAGGCTTTTTTGACCCAGTTAACCAAAAATCTACATCCTATGTCATCCTACAAGGGAAGTTGGTTGCTGACCCCAAGGAAAATGAGCGACTGGTAAACAATCCCAACTTAAAACCTTACCTGGGTCAAATATTCAATCGTGCAGAATTCCGCCGCTACTTATGTGGGCAAACTATCAGTTATTCTATTGCCCTACATAGTCAGTCACCACCAGCAGGTTGTCAGTTAGTCGATGCTATAGGTGCTGGCCCCAGCTTATTACCAGAACTCACGTCAGTAAAAGAGGGCTTTGTGGATAATGCCAATAAACGAGATGCACTTGGCAGTAACCAACCCAATGCCAGGACTGCTGTGGGTATCACCCGTGATGGCAGCGTTATTTTAGTTATGGTGGCTCAAAAACCCTCAGCTCCCGCGAACTCTGGGATATCCTTACCAGCATTAGCTGATTTTATGAAAACTCTTGGTGCTGATCAAGCGATGAATCTGGATGGGGGGAGTTCGTCTTCGCTTTATTACAAGGGCAAAACCTTTTACGGGAAGGTTGATTTGGAAGGAAATCCTATCAAGCGTCCCGTGAAATCAGTTTTGCTGGTTCAGGAAAATTAGTTTTAAAGGCTATCTGAGGGAGGAAGTCTTTACTTTCCTCTTACCGCCGACTGCGAAAACCCTGTCTTCCATTAACTGGGTCAAAGAGAACATCGTATTTATCAAAAAATGCGATGCCAGTATTTACAAATATAGGAAGTTCTGCCTGTGAAGAAATACTCAAATTCCAGCGATTAAATCCGTCGCGGGTTCCTGGTACCAAGCTGTAATCAAAAATGCTATTAATTGCTACTTTCAGAGCATTTGCTGAACGTAATACTCCTGGTTTGAGTTTACCTGCTGTGGAAGCTGACTTGAATTCAGCCAAACCATTAATGGTTCCAGTATCAGTGATCATTTTGCCATTACAAGAATTTTTAGCAGAACTCCCAGCAAGAGTTAAACAAACTTTACTCAGTTGAGAGTCCCATCTGTTACCGGGTACACCATTAATTTCGCTTTGTTTACTCCAAGGAGCCATTTTGAAACCTGCTTGATTGTTGGCAGTCAAACCGAGAATTAGGCTGCCATTGTTGTTACTACCACCATTTCCCATCACGATAAATCCGTTACTCAGATTTCCTGGTAATTTCCTCAACGGATTATAGGGAAGTGACTTTTCAAAATAGTTGACACCGATAATACCGGAAAATGGCGCACCACTCTTTGCTGAACAATTAGGCTTTTGGGGAATACATTGGCGGCTAGTAACAACTTGTACCGGAACGGGTTCTGCTGCGGGAAGCAAACCAAATCGGACATTAGTATAAACTAATTCTCCCTCCAGGATAGTACCATCACTTAATACCTCCTTGATATTTTGTCCCGTTCTGCGGATAGGAGCATTACCTAAAAACTCTTTGGGAACTCGCAGCCCTGCTGAACCTGTATCTAATAAGATACGCTTTGGTTGACCATTTGCGATCGCCATTTCCAGAAAATAGCCGCGAACCCGTTGACCAAGGGAAGGTTTTGGATATAAAGGTAGGGATATAGTCTCAAAAGTTGGTTTTCGGGGTGTATTTTGAGAGATATCACGTAACGCTGGTTTTGGGAAAAGGGCCGCAAATGCTGACTGGCGTTGCGCTGCTGGTTCAGGGGCGATATCCCAAAGGCTTTCGTAGTAGAAAAAGCCGCTACCTAAACCGCGTTGTTGCGCCGCTTGTACCTGGGATTGGATTTGTGGCATGGAAACTGGGCGATTTCGTAACCCAGCCATAATACCGATACCAGTTGGGATGACTTTTTGGGTTTCTAAAATTTCTGGGCGATTAATTTGAGCGATAAAACTTTCTAAATCATTACGGTATACCTGCATGACCAACTCATCCACAATACCCAACCGTACCCAGTTCAGCCAGTCTTGCAGTTGCAGCTTGTAGGCAAAATCATAGTAATTGGGAGAAACTGCGAAGATAGCATTCGGTTTTCTAGCTTTCACGGTTTGGTGGAGGTGTACCATGAATGCAGTAATTTTATCTGCCCGCCATTTTATCCATGCTTGGGCTTGGGGATTGGGTGGGGGAGGATTACCAGTTTCTTGAGTATATAGATTAATTGTGTACTTATCGTAGCCAAAATCCACAGGTAAACTCATGTGGTCGTCAAATTGAACGCCATCAGCATCGTATTGAGTAATGACTTCCATCACGAGTTCGGTGATAAGCTTTTGCACTTCGGGGTGAAACGGATTCAACCACGCTACTTCACCCGCAGCACTAATTGAAGTTTGAGTCCCATCCCGTTTTTGTGTTAGCCAATCTGGATGCTGGGATGCAAGTTCCGAAGTTAGGGGAACCATGAAACCAAATTCAAACCAGGGTATTGCTAGTAGACCTTCTCTGCGGGCTTGGCTGATAATATCTGCAATCACATCTTGTCCATCTGTTCCCTTGAAGAAGAAGGGAATACCCTTTTTTTGCATGATGGCGCTGGGGTAATGTGTATAGCCATCGTTCCACACGACTGGATAAACGGTGTTAAAGTTTAGCTGCCGCAATTGGCTCATGGCTGCTTGCACCTTTGAGCGATTTCGGAAAACGCTAAAATCGTTACCACTCAGCCACACCCCCCGAATTTCTTGACGAGGTTGAGGAGGTAGTTGGGCAATAGCAGGAGCAAAAGTATTGAGTAGTAATACCGCAAGAAATGATATCAGACACAAGAATGGCAGCATACGCTTCCTTAAAAGCCACCAACCTTGACCGCTACTAGCTGCAACTCTACCAGACGCTTTGCGTAGCTTGCTGCGACATAGGAGTAAGCCTCTACGTATAGGCTTAAATAGTAAGTTAGTTAGAGTAGCATTGATTTCTATGGTTTTTCCCCAGAACTGAGTTGTCATTACGTCTACTGACTAAATAAGGTTTATTGGTTATATTTAATTCCATATCAAGGTGAAATTGCTGCACCAGGAAAACTGATACAGTAATTTAGCTGCAATATGGTTGACGCAGTTATAGAGTTAGTAGTGCCAAATAGAAATGTTGCAAATGTAACCTGTAAGAAATTCTCGTTGCTCTCACGCCTATGCCTGGTAGATTTTTTGCATAGCACCATTCCTCCTATTGGAATTAAGTCACAATGATAATAGGCAATCATAGAGGGTGCTGTTATGTTTCGTTTAACTCAAACTGTTCGGAACTTGTTCCTTCGTCTTCAAGGCTTGTTTGGTGTTCTATTCAAAAGTGTTTCCAATTTCGTAGGAAATTTATTTGGTTTTTTTGCCAAGCTGTTCGGATTTAGTAGTTCTGGTTATTTCTTGGAATCTGATGAAGTGCAAGGCATAAAGCAAGCTTCTGCAAAAGAGCCAATTGAAACGAATCGGGATAACACTGCTAAAATTCCTACCACTAACCGCCGTCGTCCTAATGCCAAAATTGACGACTACTACCTCAACATGGCTCGTGATGTGAAAAAGAATTAAAAAAAGCCATCAATTGGAAGGTGATCTTAGTAATGCGTTAGCGTACCACTCCGTGGAAGCAAGCTACGCGCAGCGTCTGGTAGATAAACTCGCCGTAGGCATCGCTTTGCCAGGGTAAGATCATCTCAATTAGGGTTGACATAAGGACTCAGAAGACTTTTAGCCTGCACTATGCCTAAATGTTAGTAGTGCGTAGGCATAGCTCATCGTAGACATCGTTTTTAGATCGAAAAAGATAGATCGAAAAAAATAGCCAAAGCTTTCTTTTGCTTATCGCTTGAGCATTGCGGCGATTAAGCTACAGAATTTTTGTTTGACTTTTTTACTTATTGTGTAGGGACTACCACTTAATTACTGTTAAAATTTTTATCTTCGCAAACTCTTGATCGGCAGTCACCAAACTTGCTGAATTTTGGATCGCCATTGCTGCAATAATTGCATCTGGTAGTTTCAACCGATATTGCTGGCGAATTTCATTGATTTTCTTAATCAAAACAGCATCACTCGCCACTAAATTGACAACCTCAACTCGTTGCAAAAACTGCTCAAAAAGCTGAAGATCCTCTTGACTCAGCCCAGAAAACGCGAGAAATTCAATTTTGCTAATAACTGAAACTCCAATCCAATCAGCACCTTGAAGTAATTGAATAAGTTGAGAATTTCCTTGGAGCAGAGCTACTATCGCATTCGTATCCAACACGTAGCGATTACCACTCATCGCGTAGATTCCTCTGCATAGCTACCGCATCTCCCCGCCAAGTTAATCGCCCCACCAAATCAGAAAAATCATAACTAGGTTGCTTTTCCTCTGACGAAACTGGATTTAAAACAACTACAACGTTCACTTCCATCGCCGCTAACTGCGTTGGAATATTAAGATTTAAATATCCTGATTCATCGATTTTAGTTGTAAGTTTTAAAACTTCCATTGCCAAATAATTAGTAAACCTCATCTTATTCTAGATTTTGTAGAGCGAACATTGCTCAATCAGATCCCCAGAACCCCGACTTTTTTGAAAAGTCGGGGTTCTTGTACCTCACAATAACGTGAGTTCGACGGAACTAAAAAATGGCAGGAGCAAGATCAACTCCCCTCTCCTCCCAGGAGAGTGTTTTGATCCTCTATCTAAAGCACAAAATACGCAACAACGTTGCTGTTTATCCGGGGTTTTCAACCTACCCTTTAATAAAAGTTTTGTCCAGCTTGAGGCTGGACAATAGTTAGAAATATTTTTGAGATGGAATATTTACTTGATTTTTAACTTACCAAATCAACTAAGGCGTTGCTTTGGAAGCGGACTATAGATGAAACTGAGCATCCGCGATAATTCTCAGAGGTGAATACTGATAGTGTGATATTAGCTTGACCGGGATCTAAAATGCGCTTTACCTTGCAGGTTTGCATTTTGTTGTTGCAGTAAGCAATAATGCGATCGCCAGCCTTGACTTCTAACGCTTGAATTTTCAATTAATACCAACCTTGCCAGGAGTTTGCTTAGTTAAAGGAAAAATATATTGCTATATTTTACTTGCTCAACAATAGCAATGTTGTTTTATTGTAACACAAAAATTAATTAAAGACATTAATGGTATCAATTTAATCTTGATAGTGTCAAGTTTATTCATCCTCAAAACAGTATTAAATGCTGGATTTTCAGAAAATAAGGAAAAAATATCGACCTTCACCCAGCATCTAGGTCGGAGCCTCTGTTGAAAAATCCAGATAGTGTAAACCTCTGCTCGAACTTCTCTGAAGCTAAATTTTTTCGAGTACAGATTTTTTCTTTCTATGTTTTTGTTACAATTATTGAAATTTTTACCCAAAAATACCACTATGGCTTTATATGCTGAATTACATAGACATCTGGGCGGCTCCGTCGTACCACGAGTTTTATGGCGATATTTCGAGCGACATTCTTCAGAGTTGATTTCCCGCTTTGCTGACTATTCAGACTTTGAAGATTTTTATACTCGCCCACGCAACACCTTGGATGAGTATCTAGAATTACACACCTTGGTAGAAAGTGTGCAAACTGTGGATACTTTGCCTTACTTTATCTATCGCTTGGTGCGGGGTGCTTACATTTTTGAAAATTTGGCTTATTTGGAACTGCGTTACACTCCCTATCTACGAACACCTGAGCATCTGAATCAATCCGAAAGAATTGACAAGATGACAGAGATTGTGCAGGTAGTAGGACTTGCCAGCCACCAGCCAGAACATCCGATTGTTACTAGCCAAATTCTCTGTATGCACACACGTCTACCTTATGAGGTGAACAAGGCGATTGTTGATTTAGCGGCGCAAAATAAACAGTATGTTTGTGCAGTAGATGTAGCGGGGGGTGATAGCTATTACGCCGATCGCTTAGAAGAATGGATTAGCTTATACGATTATGCGCGATCGCTGGGTGTTAACACAACGGGACATCTATATGAAACCACCGCAGGTTGTTATCCAGAACTATTACCCTATCTAATGCGAATTGGTCACGGCATCCAAATTCCCCTACTGTATCCAGAGTTACTTAATGATGTGGCTAAACGCGGGCAATGTTTAGAGGTTTGTCCGACAACTTACCTGAAAACAGGTACTTTGCAGGATATACGTCAACTCAAATTAGTTTTTGACCGTTGTTTTGATGCTGGGGTTGATATAGCTATTTGTACTGATAATGCTGGATTGCACAATGTGCGTCTACCGTTTGAGTACGAAAATCTCTTGACTTACGACATTATTAGTTTTGAACAACTACAAGCTTGTCAAGATGCAGCTTTCCGTCATGCTTTTGCTTGGCCCTATAGTCAACGTCCCGCATCCCTGTTGAACGGTTTACTGAAACCTGAACCACCTAAAGTTTTGGCTATGAGAGATACTAATTAACAATCACCTAGAAATATTCATAAATTAAGGTGATTTAATGTTAATTAATGTTGCAATCACTGATTTTTTCTGATGCTGTAGAGAAAGTTGTAATGCACAATAGATATCTTACAAAAATCAATGTCTTAGAAAAAACCACAAATAAACACAGATAATTCATCATGTTTATTTGTGGTTCCTTTTTTGTTGATTTGGATTTTTGCTATAAGTCTCACGGAGGGAAGATTTGGCTTCATCAGAAAATTATCAAAAATTGCCTTTTAATTGAGTTTTCTTGACAATTAATAAAAATTTCTCATAAATTTCCCCCATTATCTCCCTCAACTCCCCTATCTCCCTCTGCCCCTAGAAGCTATAAACTATAATTTATGGCATCTACTATTCAAGCTCTACCAACAGAAGTCGTATATCTCATTACAGCTGGTGAGGTAATCGACTCTTTAGCTTCTGTGGTGCGGGAATTGGCAGAAAATTCTCTAGACGCAGGTGCAACCCGAATTGTGGTTTCTCTATGGCCGCAACAATGGCGAATTCGTGTTGCAGATAATGGTTGTGGAATGAATCTAGATGATTTGCAACAAGCAGCGACAGCCCACAGCACCAGTAAAATTCGCTCTAGTGCCGATTTGTGGAAAATTAACAGTTTAGGGTTTCGTGGTGAGGCGTTGCATAGTTTGACGACTCTAGCAGATTTGGAAATTTTGAGTCGTCCTGTGGGTGGAAAATTAGGATGGCGAATAGTTTACGGTGACGCCGGGGAAGTTGTGGAAGTTGAAGTAACTGCGATCGCACCTGGTACAGTGGTTACAGTTTCCAATCTTTTTGGTAATTGCTCATCTCGTCGTCAGGGATTGCCTACAGCAGCACAGCAAATAAAAGCCGTGCAAGCCGCAATTCAACAAATCGCTATGTGTCATCCCCACGTCACCTGGCAGATTTGGCAAAATGACCGTCAATGGTTCACCATTTGTCCCGCTGCCACAACTGGGCAGCTGCTACCGCAGATTTTACCCCAAGTGCGACAAGGTGACTTGCAAGAACTAAAACTCGAAATACCTAACCCTCCAAACTCCTATACAGAAGACGCGATTCATCGCGTCTCTCCCCACTCAGCACTAAATTTAGTGGTAGGATTACCCGATCGCTGTCATCGTCATCGTCCAGATTGGGTACGTGTAGCCATCAACGGCAGGATGGTGAAGACGCCGGAACTAGAGCAAACGATATTATCAGCATTTCACAGAACATTACCACGCGATCGCTATCCAATTTGTTTCTTACATCTTGCCATTTCTCCCGATCAAATTAACTGGAATCGCAATCCAGCAAAAACAGAAATTTACCTCAACGAAATCATTTATTGGCAAGAGCAAGTTACCCAAGCAATTAACCAAGCACTCAGCATCTCTTCTAACAATCTTAAAGAAGCTGTTCACACAACACGAGTTAGTAAATTACTCAAAGCCGCAGAAGCCAAAGGCGGCTACAATTTCAATCCTCAAAATCCTAACGAAAATCCCAAACCTTGTACAGACGCGATTAATCGCGTCTCTCCTAACTCTTTAAAAGCTGTCGCTCAAGTTAGCAATACTTACATTGTGGCGGAACATTCAGGTGGGATGTGGTTAGTAGAACAGCACATTGCCCATGAGCGAGTTTTATATGAGCAATTATGCGATGATTGGCAACTTGTACCCGTCGAACCGCCAATAATTCTTTATCAATTATCGCCAGCGCAAGTATCGCAACTGCAACGCATCGGTTTAGAAATAGAACCCTTTGGCGAACAACTTTGGGCAGTTCGTAACATCCCCGCACCTTTGCAGCAGCGAGACGACTGTGCAGAAGCAATTTTAGAACTTAGTTGGGGAGGCGATTTACAAACAGCCCAAGTAGCCGTCGCCTGTCGCAGTGCCATTCGTAACGGTACACCCATGAATCACCAAGAAATGCAGACACTTTTAGATAATTGGCAACGCACTCGCAACCCCCGCACCTGTCCACACGGACGCCCAATTTATCTATCCTTAGAAGAATCAGCTTTAGCTCGGTTTTTCCGGCGTAATTGGGTAATTGGTAAAAGTCATGGAATTTGATGTTTTTGGCAATACATTATAATAGCTGTACATGTCGATTGCCAAATTATTTGTCTGCGTTGACAAATTAATGTCCGTATTGCCAAAATAATGTCCACATTAATATGCCATCAAATTGTGTTAGCTAACCATTAATAAAATAATATCGTTAAACTTTTGAGCGTGGTGTGTTACTGTCATACATTAACCTTGCCAGCAAGACCTTACCCCCCTATGAGGGTTTGTGGTTCAAAGAAATGAAAATTGCTGTAAGTTGACAAGTTTTTGCCCCATTAGTCCAAGAATTCCATGACTTTTACCGATCTTTCAACCCACCTATTTTTAAGAGAAGTTTGTAAAACTCTCCCGAAAAAAATTGTCAATTTTCAGAGTTTTCTTTCAGCCCATCTCTAGCTAAGAATGCTTTTGAAACGTAAAAAAGTATTATCGTGCAAAGTCTCATTTTTCCTGATTTTAAACCATCTTTAACTGAGAAGGGTGTTGAAATACTTCTGATTGCTTTTGTTTTTTGTGTGTCCACTTCTTTCAAATCGCCTCTAGCTGGGAGGGGTGTTAAAACTACAACCCCAAGCACACACTGATTGTTTCCGATGGACTTTCAACCCGCCTCTAGCTGGGAGGGGTATTGAAACGAACAGAATCGGCACTAGTCAAAATCTCCATTTCGTCTTTCAACCCGCCTCTAGCTGGGAGGGGTGTTGAAACTCTGCGCTTCAAACCATTGATTTACCAATAGTTATGAAGGCATTTTTGTCACATCTCCCAAAATCGCCCGTCAGTTAATACTTAAAAAAGTAAATCAACTGACACATTAAAGTCTATAAACTTTATTAAACAAACGATTTAAAGTTTTGGCAGGAGTCCCAGGGAAATCGTCCCCGCTTTACCATGCCAAAAAATAATTAAGGTGGGTTCCTCCTTGGTCGGAGGTGATTCAGTAGCCACCACTGCGGTAAACCCGCACCTCTATTACTGGGGGCGCACCTTATTCCTGTCCGCAAGGGACAGCAGCATCAAGGTGGGCAGCTACCAGGGTCAGAAAGCAAGACTGTTTAACAGCAGTCAAACTAACCCAAATTTACACAGCACAGAGGCTTATAACAAGCATGAACTGCGGCGCTGTTGAATTTTCTTATTTTATTATCAAGGTTCGGTGTCTTGTCAATCAGTTTATTTTGCGGGAATGGTAAGCCGCGATCGCTAATTCTTTCGCTTTCTCTTGTGGACTACCTCGAATTGGCTGTTTTGACTCCTCTATCACAATTCCAGCTTTAACAGCTGACGAGTGAATATTTGCCATCAATCTGCTGTAACTCCATTGATGAACGCTAACTCGGTACTGTTTGGCATACTTTTTTTGAACTTTTATTAAGTCTGATTTTTGTTCAGCTTTGGTTTGAACCTCACTTTGAACTTGTTCTCGCATATTGTCCAAGTTAGGTAGAACAATACTTCCAGCAGAGTATGTTTGGGCGATCGCAATAATCTCTTTCGCTAGTAATCTATCTATATATTCCCCTAACTCCGATTCTCCAAACTGATTTGGTGCAGCAAGCGTTTGAGCTATTTGGCGTTGGTGGGATAAGGAATGCTTTTGCTGTCGCTGTCGATTTACCAGTTTGTAATTATCACCCAGTAGTTGTTTGATGCTGCGATAGGTAATTACTTGACCTGTAGTGCCGTCTACTACCGCTAGCGTTGCAGGCTTTTCTAAGCCGAGGCTAATACCAAGAAGAATATGAGATTGTCCTTTATATAAAGGTTTCGTGGGGCGAGGAAAAGGGTTATTAATTGTGTCTAAAGTAGAGTTTTGCCGTTTTATATGGGCTTGCTGTTCTTCATTAAGCTTGCCTTTGGCTTTTGTATTGGTGATAATTTTAGCGATTTTTTCGGCTTTTTCTTCCCTTACTTGATTGGTTCCTTCAATCGTCCATAGGCGGGTATCTACAGAACAGTAGAGAGTTACACGATTAACATTCCAAGGATCGCCTTTCCTTTCCTCTTCTTGCCAAGCAATACGCCCACTACGCAGAGTGAACAGGCTACTGGAGTGTTGATTTTTGCTATCTTTCTTAATTTGTTGATCTTCTAGGAAGCGTTTAAACCAGTGGAGTTGGCGAGAGTCACAATAGACTTGAAAACTATGCTCACTCAAACCGTTGAATTTTACACAGATACGCCCAAACTGGTTTTTAAACCAAGTCATGTCTTCGTTGCTTTCGTAAGCTACCGGGAAAGGTACTTTGCTAGATTGCCTTAAAAGGCTGTCTTGCCAAGATTTCGCCTCGGCTTCATTTGTTGGAACGGTGTGAGTGGCAACAACAATAGTTTCTAACCATTTGGTAACGGTTAAATCTCGACCTTTGGGAATTCGTGTTTCTAGCTGTTCTCTGATGCGTTCAATCTGAATTTCAAGTTTACGGCGACGTTGAGCAAATTTTTTAGCGTCTTCTTCTTTATCGTTTATTTTGCAACCATTTTTGAGCAAATAACTGATGGCGCAACGAGTCAAGTTATCTTCTGTATTGCGGTAAGTCTCAAATAAATTCTTTGATAAATTGCGATCGCTATCTGAATTTTGAGCTTTTTTGCGCTTTTTAGCTTTTTTCCCATTCGTTGATTGAGTTTCAGCAATATTGAGAGGAGCAAATTGAACCAAAATTTCAGCAGCTTTAATGCGAAGACTATCTAAGCTGACACCACTACTTTCTACCAATTCAACATCACTTTTGAGCATTTCCAACCAGCGAATTTTGCCTTCTAGTTGGAACTGCGATCGCTTCATCAGTGCCAACCAAGATTTGTAGATGTAATTGACTGTGGTGATCGCACTCGTATAAAACCGTCCAGGCTGACCAATAAAGCGAGAGTCAGTTTTCAAAGGTTCGCAGAGTTCTTTGACAATACTAGTGGGGTGTTTGCCCTTTTGTCGCCAACTCTCAAACTCTGGGTGTTGGCTTACCTGACGTAGTAATTCATTAATCAGTGGCGTATTTAACTCCGCCATCAACTCCCATAGTTTCTGGCGTGATGACTCTGAGGCTACAAGGCGACACTGAATAGTGATTTGGCTCATCGCTTTAAAACAATATTGTCTAATACTAACATAATTGTATTAAACGAGTCTTCTGTAAAATAAATTGTATGCAGGAGACATTTTTTACAAGCAAGGAAGCTGCTGAAATCACAGGCTGCACCCTTCGTCAGCTACAGTATTGGCGAGAGAGGGGGGTGATTGTTCCTGTAATCAGTGATACTGGGACAGGACGTAGTATTTATTACTCAAAATCTAATTTGCTGGAACTGGCTGCAATGTCATATTGGTTATCTGTAGGGTTAAGTTTTGACATAGCCAGCACCACGCTGAAAAAGCTGAAAGACCAAGAGCCGGAGTTATTTACTTCAGGTAAAGGTAAGCGGTTTATGTTGTTGTCCCAAGCGCAGGAGCGTTCGCTTGAGCTTGTGGAGTTTGACAGAAAAAAGGCGATCGCATCTTTGGATGCAGGTAAGCCTGTAATTCCGGTGTGGTTGGACGAAATTTATCAAAAGTTGGCGCTGAAGTTGGGAAAAAGTTAAAACTTCTGGGATAAAGCGGAAAAAGGACTGACGCTGAGGGCTTCGTGCTAACTTTGGTAAGACAGGAGTGATTTGATGAGCGACTTTAGCAAAGAGACAGACGCACGTATTAATATTGATGACCTTCTCCGCCAAGCAGGATGGAACCCGGCTGATAAATCTCAGGTAATGACTGAAATTTCGGCTCAAATGGCAGATGGAAGAAGAGGGAGAGCCGATTATCTACTACTTGACCAAAGAGGTCGTCCCTTGGCAGTGATTGAAGCTAAGAAGCGTGCGATTGAGCCTTATGTTGCTAAAAATCAAGCACTTCCCTATGCTCGGAAGTTGGAAGCACCATTTATTTTCCTCAGTAATGGCGAACTGATTTATTTCTGGGACTATCAAAACGATGATGCGCGGATTGTCAATTCTTTTTTCTCACGGCGGGATTTAGAGCGATTGCTGGAAATGCGCTCAACTCGTCAACCCCTAGCCACTATTGAAATTCCTGAGTATTACACCCGACAGGGAGAAATTCGCTTAGTCCGTCCCTATCAAAGGGAAACTATGCAAGCTATTGACCATGCCGTTGAATTGGGGAAGCGGCGATTTTTACTCGAACTGCCAACTGGAACAGGTAAAACTGATTTAATTTGTCTGCAATTAAAACGCTTAATTCAATCGGGATATGCAGAAAAAATCCTGTTTTTAGTGGATAGAGAACAATTAGCAAAACAGGCATTAGAAGCAATCCAAGATGTTTTAAATCAGTATGGTAGCTACTGGCTCAAGCCGAGTGTGATCCGCCAGGAGCAGCAAATTACAGTTTGCTTACTCCAAACAATGATTAGCCGCTATCGGGAGTTTACTAGCGGCTATTTTGATGTTGTTGTGGCTGATGAATGTCACCGTTCGATTTATGGTATTTGGCAGACGGCACTTACTCACTTTGATGCGTTCCATATTGGTTTAAGTGCTACGCCAGCAGCTTACATTGAACGTAATACTTTCGATTTCTACAACTGCCGGAATGAGCAGCCAGATTTTACTTACTCTATTCAAACAGCATTTGAGCAAAAGTATCTTGTTCCCTATCGGTTCGCTACTGGCATAACTGAAATTATTGCTGAAGGTGCTGAAGTTGATGAGGTTTATTATGACCCAGCAGCCTTTGAACGCAAGTGGACTAATGAGGCGAGTAACCGCCTAATGATGCAGGAATTTGATAGACTGGCTTGGGAGAATTATCAAGAATTAGCACCAGGACAAAAGATTGGGCCTGGTAAGTCAATAGTATTTGCTTTGACAAAAAATCATGCGGCACGGTTAACCAGATATCTGAACGAGTTACATCCAGAATGTAAGGGGCGTTACGCTGAAGTAATTACAAGTGATGTTTCTAATGCTGATGATTTAATTCGCCAGTTCAAATATGAGGATTACCCACAAGTTGCAGTCAGTGTTGATATGCTCAATACTGGCTTTGATTGCCGGGAAGTTTTGCACTTAGTTATGTGTCGGACAGTGCGGAGTCCAATTCTTTATCAGCAGATTCGTGGACGGGGGACAAGGACTGCGCCACATATTGATAAACGCAAATTTGTTATTTATGATTTTTTCAGAAATCACGAATATTTTAATGATAGCGATACTGATATTTATGCCGAAACTGGTCGAGGTCATGTATCAATTAGAAGCAACCAGCAACAATCCCGTCCTCGCTCAGAATTAATTGAATTAGGGCTGAGGGATAGATGGCAGCAGTATGTCAGTTATGTAGAAGTAGGTACAGAAGGGGAGCGGGTTGATAAGCGTGATTATGTCACTAACTGGGAGCAAACTATCCAATCTGCTGTAACTAATGATCCTACACTCCAGAAAATTCGGGATGGAGAATTGTTGGCGGAAACAGAAGAAACAGAACTGGTGCGGCGTTTGAATACACCCCGATACTACTTTAATGAAGAAAACCTGCGGCGAGCTTACCGCAATTATAATGGTAGCCTGATTGATTTTATTCGGGCTGCATTGGGAATATTAAAGCTTAAAAGTCACGAAGAATTACTAGAAGAAAATTTTAGAGCTTGGTTAGTTTCTCACTCTTTCGCACCAGCCCAAGCTCAGTATCTTTCTTTGTTGAAAAATCGGGGTATTGCCAAAGGTCAGCTAACCATAGATGATTTATTCTTGCCACCCCTCTCAGTTCTCAATGCTGCTGGTTTAGGTATAGAACTGTTTGGTGAGCAGGGATTGCGGGATATTTTTGATGAACTAAACCGCTCTGTGTTCGCGGTGGATGCTACAGGTACAGAGGGTTAAGAGAAAAATATGGATTCAGAAATTCGTCGCAAACTCAAGCATATTACTGATACCTTGTGGGCTGGTGGGGTAACAAATCCTGTCACCTACATTGAACAGATTTCTTACCTGATATACCTGAAGCTGTTGGATGAAGAAGAAGCAAATCGGGAGTTACGCGATCGCCTCACAGGTAATAATGGTAATGCTAAATTACTATTTCCCCAGCAAGCAGAACGTTATCGCTGGTCAAAATGGCGTTTCAAGAGTGGTACTGAACTACGGGACTTTCTGCGGGATGAAGTTTTCCCCTACATGGCGAATTCTTTGCTGAAAGATGAGCCAAAAGTGGCCGAGTATTTCCGGGATGCGGTTTTAGAAATTAATGACCCGAATGTTCTCAAGTTGGTAGTTGATGAACTCGATACCTTGGATTTCCTCAAAATGGGTCAGGATGTCAAAGGTGATATTTTTGAGTACCTGTTAACTCATTTAGGTCAATCTGCGCTTAATGGTCAATTCCGTACTCCCCGACAGATAAGGGCGTTTATGGTGGAGATGGTTGACCCTGATTTGGGGGATACTATCTGTGATTTGGCTTGTGGAACAGCAGGATTTTTGATTGATAGTATTGAGTATATTTTGGCTAAATACAGCGAAAATCCCATAGAAGTGCCGATTTACGGTGAGGATTGGCTGGAAAAACGGGGACTGACTTTGGTTGAAGCAAAACAGCAAATCCCCAATCTCCAGACTTATCGCAAAGGAAATGGGGATAGATTACCTGACTGGAAACTGTTGGAAGAGTCGATTTATGGCTTTGATGTCTCCCGCCAGATGATGCGAATTTCGATGATGAACTTGGTACTGCATGGAATTCGCAACGCCAAGCTGAAAGTAGCAAATGTGTTGTCAGATATGGGGGGACTGACAGAAGATGATTTGCGCCGTCGCTATAAGGTGATGTTTGATAATCCCCCTTTTGCGGGAACGTTACCCAAAGATTCTATCCGTGCGGATTTACCGACAAATTCCAAAAAAAGTGAATTGCTGTTTTTGGCTGCAATCATGAAGTCTTTAGTAGCGGGTGGAAAGTGCGCGGTGGTTGTACCAGAAGGGTTATTGTTTGGTTCTACTGGCGCTCATGTGGATTTGCGTAAAAAACTAGTGACAGAATTTGATTTATTGGCGGTGGTTTCTTTACCTGCGGGGGTGTTTAAGCCATATACGGGGGTGAAGACGGCGGTGCTGGTAGTTCGCAATCCAATGGAATCTGCGGTGCGTCAGGTGAATCAAGTTTGGTTCTATGAAGTTAAAAATGATGGTTACGATCCTGATAAGATTTCCGGCGGGGGTAGACCGGAAACGCCAGAACTTAACGATATTCCCAATTTATTAAAGCAGTGGAAGGTTTATCGGGAGTCGGGTTTTGTGCAACCTCCAGGTTTTGAAAAGGGGGAGTTGCTGAAGCTGGGAAGTGATGAACCCCGATGCTGGTGGGCATCTTTGGAGACTATTGCCGAAAATGATTATAATTTAGCTGCTGGGCGTTATAAGCCACAGGTAACTGAGGCTGTTTCTGATGATGATCCAGTTGAGTTGATTCGAGAAGTGTTGGAAATTGAGCGAGAAATTGCATCTGGTTTAGAAAAGCTGCTTCATGATGTGGAGGCAGTTTCATGAAGTGGCTTCAAATTGCACTAAAAGATATTGTTACGGAGCTATATAGATATCCATCTTTTTATGGCATGGAACATTTGGATAGCGGAATACCTGTAATTAGAGGAGAGCATATTATGGATGATGGTAAGCTCTCCCAAGAATGGTCTGATTATTGGTTTATTGATCCAAATATAGATTCTCAATATCCAAAAACTAAACTTATTGAAGGGGATTTAGTCTTTTCCGTGAGAGGAACAATTGGTAAAATCGGATTAGTTGAATCAACCCATGTTAATGCTAATATTTCTCCCAATCTTATTAGAATTTCTCCCAATAGAGAATTGATAGTTTCTGAATATTTTTGGTTTTTTCTACGGTCTTCAATAGGACAGCAAGCAATAAGAAATATAACATCAAGTACTACTATTTCAAGTATTCAGGCATCTACATTAAAACGGGTATTAATTCCACTTCCTTCTTTATCTGAACAACGTCGCATAGTCGAGATTCTAGATCAAGCTGATGTACTGCGAAAAATGCGGGCTGAGGCTGATGCAAAAGCAGAGCGCATTTTGTCTGCGCTATTCATCAAAATGTTTGGTGAGCCATCAACTTGGACAGATGCTAATACTAAAACTCTAGGGAGTTTAGTAAATATTCAGAGTGGGGGAACACCCTCGAAAAAAAATCCAGATTATTGGGATGGTGATATTCCTTGGGTATCTCCCAAAGATATGAAGCAAGATATAATTTTTGATTCTATTGACCATATATCTCAAAAAGCAATAGCAGAAACGAATATAAAATATGTAGAACCAGGTGCAATCTTAATTGTCGTTAGGGGAATGATTCTAGTGCATACCATTCCTATTGCATTAGCAGCTAACCGATTAACAATTAATCAAGATATGAAAGCACTTTATCCTAATTGTAATGATATTGATTCAACATATTTACACGCTGTATTAAAAGCATCTAGCCGTAAAATATTGTCCCAGGTGGGTACAGCAGGACATGGGACAAGAAAATTTGATACTGATGAACTACTCAATCTGCCAATTTTAATTCCCTCTCAGGAACAGTTGAAGAAATTCCAGATAGCAGTTACAGAGTGTAGAGCAAGTTTGGCTGGTATCAGTAAAACAAAAGAAAAACTAGAAAAATTATTTGATGTTCTCCTCCGCCGTGCTTTTTCTGGAGAACTCACAGCCAAATGGCGAGAAGCACACATGAAAGAACTGCTTGCAGAAATGGAAGAGCAAGCAAAAGCCCTTAATTTGAGAGATAACGCAGATCCTCAGCAGCTTTCTCTGTTATAAAAATACTGACCTCAGAATACACTGATGACACTTATAGAATAAATGTCTAAAATATATCATTAATATACAAATATGCCTAAAAAAAATTACCCTCCCCGCAAAACAGATTCATCAGCTAAAAACAAGGCTAATTCACCGATAACTGGTTTCCGTATCAGTAATTTTAAAGCCTTTGCTGACACTCAATACATTCCCATTCGCCCTCTCACTCTGATTTATGGTGCTAATAGTTCCGGTAAATCGAGTGTACTTCATAGCCTATTGCTTGCACATCACGCCATTACAAACGAAGGTGAGCTAGATGTTTATCGCACAGAAGCCGGGGGTGATTCTGTTGATTTGGGAGGGTTCGGGCAATATGTTCATAAACGTCAACGTAGCAATGTGATTGAGTGGACAGTTGATCTAGATCCAAAACATCTAAATTTACAATCTATACAACCTAACTATAGTGTTCACTTAGAAAGCCTGTTAAAAGATGTTAATAAGTTGACTGCGCGTATTCTGATTGGTATTTCACCAGCAGAAAAAGGACGAATACGAGTGCTTTCATTCTTCATCGAAGCTGATGATACTAGGGTGTTAAGAATGTCTCATATTCCTGGAGGCAATAGTCTTAAGTTAAATGATATTGGCGATACTCGAATTATTAATCAGTTAATTGATACGATGCTAGGGCGGATAACATCTACTTCAACACCACCTCCCCCATCTCGCCAAGAACTGCAAAAGGCTATTGATGAATTAGTACCGGAAATTACAGCAGAAGTTTCTCGCTTACTACCAACACAACGAGAAACAAGAGATGATGATTATTTCTCTTCCTCTGTAAATCGTGAATCTGAGCTAACAACAGAAGATTTAGCTTCTTTTTTAGCATCTTTATTTGTTGGACACTTTACCACATTAATAGAGATAATTAATGACGCTATAGAGGATGAAATTGGTCGTTTGCAATACTTGGGGCCATTTCGTACCTATCCACCCCGGCATTTTGCCTTTTCTCGACAGCAAGATGCTAATTGGCACGCTGGTGGTGGTTATGCTTGGGATATTTTGTTGAATAATACTGAAGTTCGCCAAAAGGTAAATGCTTGGTTAGGGGATAGCAAAATAATGAAAACTCCCTATGAATTGAAGGTGCGTAATTTATTCTCTGATACAGAAGTCAGTAAAATGCTTGACTCACGTATTACTAATAAGTTACGGGAATTGACAACTCAACTGATGTTTTATTCATCTGGCTTAGGAGAACCTGAGCTTCAAGAAAGAATAGAACAACTAAGGGCTAATATCGAAATGATAGGTACTGAATTTGACTATTATGAGCAAATTATAGCTCAAATACAAGAAATAGAGTTTTTTACAGAAGTAGAAACATTAACTTCTATTTTAGAAAAAGATAAATTACCACATCCTCTTGCAGGTATTTTTGTAGAAATTAAGGAGATGGTTTCTAGTCTCACTGATACGGATAGCCTTTCAGAAGTTTGGGTCAGGGAGATGACTTTAGGAGGCGATCCTATTTCAGATTTAGTCTTGATTGATAAGAGAAATGACACAATGGTAAGTCATCGTGACGTGGGAATTGGTATTAGCCAAGTTATTCCAATTCTTGTATCTTGCTATGGTTTATCTGATGCCTTAATTGCCATTGAACAACCAGAAATACATCTGCATCCCAAACTGCAAGCAGAACTAGGGGATGTGTTCATTGAGTCTGCACTTGGAAAACAAAAAAACACTTTTATGCTGGAAACTCACAGTGAACATTTACTTCTGCGAATTATGCGACGGATGAGAGAAACCTTTAATAACGAACTCCCAGAAGGTTGTCTACCTGTGCGACCAGAAGATGTTTCTGTATTGTTTGTAGAAGCAGACAGTGAGGGTAGTATAGTGCGCGAAATGCCTTTGAACAAGAGAGGTGAACTTGTCAAAGCATGGCCAGGAGGATTTTTTGAAGAAGAATTAGATGAGATATTTTAATAAATATGTTAGTTGAATACGCTTTAATTCCTGATATTTTTGACGCTAACTGCTACGATTACCCTGAATTATGTAGCTCTCGCATTGAATATATTAAAGATGCCCTTCTTGAAGAAGCATTAGTTCGTGATTTGAGAAATGGCGAGTTGTGTAAATATTTTCAAACTTGTCTCAAGAAAAATGGGGATTTTTGGCCATCACGTTCCAAAGAAATTATCAAAAAACTGATTAAGCAAAATCGATTTCGTCGTGTTCCTGCTGCTCAAGACACTACTCCATCTAACTATTTAGAATGGTGTCATGAAGCAATTAGTTCTCATAACCAAGAGCCTTTAAACGGGGTAATCACTACACAATTACACGCTGTAGCAGTTTCAAAACCTGATATAGTAGCATCAATTGATAAACTTTCCGGTGCAGATTGGTGGCGAAACAGAAGTCCCTCAGTTCGGCTACATAGAACAACAAACGATTATCTTCGTCATCTCCAGTTACTTCTTTGCCATGCGAATTCTATTATGTTTATCGATCCCTATCTTGATCCACTAAAAGGTCACTATAGGGAGTTTAATAAATTACTGGCAGCAATTAAAAATCCTGATGAACCACCAGCTATTGAAATTCATATATGCTATTTAGCAGACTCTATAACAAAAAGTCAATATGAAGCAGATTTCCGCAGTAAATTATCTGGTGTCATTAATACAGCAGGACTTACTGTAAAAGTTTTTATTTGGGATAAATTTCATGATCGTTATCTGATTAGCAATCTTATGGGTATTAAATTAAATAATGGGTTCGATATTAGCGATAATCCTCAAGAAATGACTACATGGGGAAGACTGGGGCGTTCAGATAGAGACGATATTCAGCGCGAATTTGATCCTGCATCAGGACGGCATAAATTACAACATAGATTCACAGTATCGTGAAAATGTCTACGGAAAATAGTTATTAACGTTAAATGTCCTATTTATTATGAGCCTAAATTATTGATTAATTCTTCTATTGCTAAACTCTTTGTATCTTCAGGTAGATAATCAAATACTTTTTTTAAAAGTTCTGGAGACGCATTTAGAGCAAACCAGTCTTCACTAGGATTCTCTTGAATATTCAAAAAATACTTTAACCGTTCTTCTATAGCTTCTTTATCTGCTTTATCTAATTGTCCAATTCTATCTAACCAATTTGCTGATGAATCTTTGAAGCAATTAGCATCAACAGTACATATTTGATGAACTAAAGCGTATGAACTTTTATCAAGACCATTTCTACTTGTAGAGTTAATTGGATATGTGGTTGGTAAACCGTTAAATGTTCCTTGGGAAGTCAGGGGAATAACGCAAAACGTTGCTATATATCCAGATTCATCTTGAAATTGATCGCTTGTCCAGATGATATAAGGATGTATCCCTCTGAAAACCCTACTTGAATTAATATTCTCAGTGCAAGTTTGACATTCTACTTCACCTGGCTCATCTAAATTATAAATATGGACATGACCCAGTTTGCAACGAAGAGATACCCTATATGGATTTATGGAATAGATCCAACCTTGTCTAGGTTTTTGTCCAACCACTTTACAATCCTAATTCACTAACTAATTTTTCTCTTTCTGCTTGTAAGTTAAGTCTAGCTTTTTCTTCTGGTCGATGGGTATTTTGTGCTTCCAGCATTGGAGCAGTGCTATATACGTAATCTAGTAACTGATTCAGTTTATCTGCGCCAGCCCACTCTCTCCGAATATTATCCAGGATTAACTTAAGACTTAGAGGTATTTGCAAATCATCTACTTGAGCAGCTTCATCCACAGGTCTAATGTATGTTGTATTTTCCTGAGATTCTTGAATAATCTCTTTTCCATTCATTTGATTTAAGGCAGCATCTATACCCTCATTCCAAGGGCCAAATTGATAATAACACCAATCTAGATCAGTCAACTGCTTTCCTGTCCACTTAACAGAGTAAAGATCAGCTAAATACAAAAACTTGATCAGCTGTGTTTTTGTAATATACCCTTTTGTCGCGTAGACAAAATATTTTATTAGTTTATCCAACATGACCTTTCTCTCTGTTAACTGCCACAAAATAGTCTAATTAATGAACAAATATAAATGTATATAAAGATTCATAATCCTTTTTATTTAATAAAATATAAAGATTTTATAGAATGTTTCTATCGGTTAATTATAGTTGATTTTTTTGCAATCTTTAACACTTTTTGGCTTACTTATCGTAGACCACAGTATATTCGTACTAATATAATAGTACACGATTAATGTAACCGACACAATCTTTGACTAAAATCTTATGTGTTGTAGGTGTCTCATGGATTTGTCGAATCTCGCAGAATAACCCTTCGCCACTTTACCATTTCCGTGAACGACATAAAGCACCTTTGACACCAAGCATCCACCCACAATGCTGGAACTTTGAACCTTGCCCCACAGTTTGGGTACTCTGAAAGTAAGCTTTACCTCAGCTGATGGTTTCAGCAGGGACTAGGAAGACGAATTCATGGAGCGATCCGCTTGAACTTGTGGGGTTTGGGTTGGGAAGTGCATTAGCGTAGCTTACCGCAGGTATCGCATTATTATCGACATTATTTTTTAGCCCTACCATAGTTTATACCAGAGATAACAAGAGATTTTTCTTGGGAGAGACTATGCGATCGCGTCATTTACCTTACTCTTGATTGGAATTGCAAAAAACATAATTAAAACGGCTAGCCCAAGAGCAAGCAAAAGTGATCGCAAATAGTCGTGATTAGTAGTCCCAAAACCTACGGATTAAACCCTTATTCTTTCGTTAACTTCCAAAACTTTGTTCATTATTGGCTTGAGAATGTGAGCTTATTGCCTATTTGATGTCATCTGTTACAACATACAATTCTCATAAAGCAAATAGGACTAAAAACTTCATAAGCATAATATATATCTATATTTTTAATTCATTATTGTAAAATCGTAACAAACTTAATTACACTAATATTACATATTTGCTTTCTAATAGTAATGCTATTATACATTCGTTTAATCGCAATCTTGGGAATCTTTGCTACCATATCCCCACCTTTGCCTTTTAATTTTGCAGTTTTACTTCCAGCGTCACAGGCATTAAAAATTAATTACCATCAAAAGTTAACGAAAAACCCTGCTAAGGCTGTCACAGGAAGTTTTATTGATTACTTTGCCCAGGAGAGACAACTTAAAGGACATGAAAGTAGCGTTAATAGCGCCAGTTTTAGTCCTGATGGTAAATTTATTATTACTGCTGGTGCTGATAACAAAGTCCGTGTATGGGATTTTTATGGTAAGCAAGTAGCAGTATTGGCACATGAAGGTAATGTGAAAAGTGCTAACTTCAGCCAGGATGGTAAGTTGATTATTACTGCATCTTTTGACGGCACTGCCCGTGTATGGAATTTGTCGGGTAAGCAGTTAGCGGAACTTAAAGGACATCAGGGTAATGTATATAGTGCCGATTTTAGCCAGGATGGTAAACGAATAGTCACTGCTGGTGCTGATAAAAGCGTTCGCGTCTGGGATCTTTCCGGCAAGCAACTCACACAAATTACAGGGCATGAGAATATTTTCACTAGTGCTAGTTTTAGCCCTGATAGCAAGCTAATTATCACAGCTAGTGCTGATAAAACTGCTCGTGTGTGGGACACTGAGGGGAAGCAGTTAGCAGTTTTGAAAGGGCATACTGACACTGTTTGGAGTGCGAATTTTAGCCCAGATGGGAAGGGGATTGTGACGGCATCGGATGATAAAACTGCTCGTCTGTGGGATTTGTCGGGGAAAATGTTGGCAGTTTTGGAAGGACATCAAGATAGTGTGTATACTGCCAATTTTAGTGCAGATGGGCAGAGAATTGTTACAGCGTCACTTGATAAAACGGCTTTGATTTGGGATTCTGTGGGTAAATTGGTAGGAAAACTACAAGGACACGAAGGAGGTGTTAACAATGCCAGGTTTAGTACAGATGGGAAGTGGATTGTTACGGCATCATCTGATAACACAGCCCGTGTGTGGAATACATCAAGCAAAATTCTTACAGAACTCAGAGGGCATCAGGGTGAAGTATATAGTGCAAATTTTAGTCCTGATGGTAAGCGAATTATCACTACATCACAAGATAATACTGTCAGAATATGGGATAGCGATCGCCAGCAGATAACAGAACTCAAAGGAAATAATAATACTACTGTATGGAACGGCAATGCCAATTTTAGTCCTAATGGCAAGCTGATTGTTATCACATTTGAGGACAAAACTCCTCAAGTTTGGGACAGCAATGGCAAACTAGTAACTGAACTTAAAGGACATCAAGGTAATGTCAACAGTGCAAACTTTAGTCCTGATAGCAAGCTGATTGTCACTGCATCTCAGGACAGAACAGCCCGAATTTGGAATACTTCAGGCAAGTTGCTAACTGAACTCAAAGGGCATGAGGGTAGTGTTGAAAGCGCTAATTTTAGCCACGATGGCAAGCGGATTATTACTGGAGCAAAAAACTTCGCCAGTATATGGCATACTTCAGGCAAACTGATAACCAAATTAGAATTAAAAGGAGAGCAGCATTCTGTTGTCAGCGCGAATTTTAGCTCTGACGGCAAACTAATTATCACCACATCTCATGATGGCAGTGCTTGGATATGGGATTCTGGGGGCAAGGTTTTAACAAAAATCCAGTTTCCAGATACAACGACAGAAAACTATAGTGAAAATCGCGTTTACGGCGCAGATTTTCGCCCTGATAGTAAGCTGATTGTCACCGCTACTTCCGATGGTGCGCGAGTGTGGGACATTTCAGGCAAGTTGATAACTGAACTTAAAGGACATCACCATGAAGTTACCAGTGCAAGTTTTAGTCCTGACGGTAAACTGATTGTTACTTCATCTAGAGATGGCACAGCGCGAGTGTGGTATTTTTCCAACAAGTCGGTGGCTCAAGTAAATGTACCCAGTACAACTCTTGCCGATAATCAGCAACCCCAAGAGTCTGTCAAACCACGATTTAGGAATGAAGATAAAGGCATTAATAGCGTTAATTTCAGTCCCGACAGCAAGCTGATAATCGTTGGTTCTAAAGATGGTACTGCACAGATATGGGATACTTCAGGCAAGTTGCTAACTGAACTTAAAGGGGATGAATATCAAGTTGATAGTGCAAATTTTAGCAGTGATGGTAAATTGATTCTCACCGCGTCAGGCTCAACTGCTCGTGTATGGGATATCAATGGCAAGTTGCTGGCAAAGATTAACGGCAATGGGAACATGGCTCTCTCAAGTGCAAATTTTAGCAGTGATGGTAAGTTGATTCTCACCACATATTTATCTTTTGAGAAAAACGCTTTTGTATGGGATACAAATGGCAAGTTAATAACAGAACTTAAAGGACATCAGCACTTTGTTAACAGTGCAACTTTTAGTCCTGATGGGAAGTTAATTCTTACTGCATCTGATGACAAAACTGCTCATGTATGGGATATAAATGGCAAACTAATTGCAGAACTCAAGGGACATTTGAGTGAGGTAAAAAATGCTAGTTTTAGTCCTGATAGTAAGATGATTGCCACAATATCTACTGATAAAACCGCACGTATATGGGATGTTTCTGGCAAACTGCTAACCAAAATTACAGATGTGCCTTGCTATAGTTCTTTTGATAACAGTGTAAGTTTTACGCCTGATGGTAAATACATCATAACTCAAAGTGATAACATAGCCCAGTTACGAAATATTTCAGGCGAATTAATCTTACCAAAAAAAGATTTCAAGAAAGTAGTCAATAGTATCGGTATCAGCCCTGATAGTAAGTGGATGATTGTGGTTATAGATTTCAATACTGCTATGATTTTGGATGTTAATAGCGAACATATCACCCAACTCGACGGTCAAATAGAAAGTGCAATTTTTAGCCCCAATAGCAAATTAATTGTTACTGTAGCGGAAATCCCTTTTTCTTCTAAAACTATTGCTCAGATTTGGGATATTTATGGGAAACTTCTAACTGAATCTAAAGAACATAAGAGTAATAGCAAAAGTGGAAAATTTAAATAGATTGGCATAAATAACAATCAAAATTCTAATTCTCCTCAATATCTGCACTTCCCTAAAAATATGACTTCTATTAAGTTGACGCATGGTTATATAGTTTTGCTAGTCTCGACTTATTTACTTACTGCTAATGGCAAACTGATTGTTACTGCCTCTACAGTCTCTGAAGATATAGCCTCTCACAATATCGCCCAGATATCAAATAGTTTAGAGAAGCCATCAGTTATACTCAATCCGTATCCAAGTACAGTTTATGATGCTCGTTTTAGTCCTGATGGCAAGTTTATTATCACTGCATTTGAGAATGGTACTGCAAGAGTTTGGGACACTTCTGGCAAACTGATAACTGAATTAAAAGGGCATCAAAGTGAAGTTAGAAGTGCCAGCTTCAGCCCCAATGGCAAGTTAATTATTACCTCAACTGGTAGTAACTCTGGGGTGTGGGATATTTCAGGTAATCTGTTAGCTAAAATTAAAGGTGGTAGTGGAAGTTTTAGTTTTGATGGCAAGTTAATTCTCACTAAATTTTCTGGTGCGGAATTATGGAATACATCGGGTAAGCCGCTAGCCGAATTCAAAGGAGATAAAGACGATCGCGTTACAAGCGCAAGTTTTAGCCCCGATGCAAAACTGATTGTCACTGCATTTAGCAGTGGCATTGTTCGGATCTGGAATACTTCAGGTAAGATGTTAACTGAAATTAAAGGCGATCGCTATTCTTTTAAAGGTGCCATTATTAGTCCAAATGGGAAGCTAATTCTCACCACAGACACTGCACGCTTGTGGGATACTTCAGGTAAGATGCTAACCGAAATTAAAGGCCGTAATCTCTCAATTCAAAGTGCCACTTTTAGTCCTGATAGTCAGTTAATTATTACCATATCTTTAAGTAATATTGCCCAAGTGTGGGATACGAACGGTAATTTGTTAACTGAACTTCAAGGGCATCAAGGTAATGTCACAAAGACGAGTTTTAGCCCTGACGGACAGCGTATAGCCACAGTTTCTAATGATGGTACTTCTCGATTATGGGATATAACTGGCAAACTGTTAGCTACTTTTTTAGGGCATCAGGGCAATGTTACTAAAGTGAATTTTAGTCCTGATGGACAGCGTATAGTCACAGCATCTGATGATGGTACTGCACGAGTATGGAACTTATCTGGCAAGCAACTTGCTATGCTCAATTTAGATGAAAAAATCGCGGCTTCGCCCAAAGCAGAAGCAGATAGACTGCGAGATTTGGAATTTTACGCCCCCAATTGTTCCTTAGCAATAAAACCCTGGGAAAAAGCTCTAAAACTCTACCAAGAAATTGCTGACAATGAAAATCAAATTTTAATGTTTGAAAAGCTTGGTAACACCTACTACTGCATTAGCGATTACACACAAGCTATTAAATTCTATTCTCAAGCATTACAAATCGCTCAAAAAATCAACTATTACCAAAAACAAGTCAAAAGTCTAGCACATCTGGGAAATATTTATAATTTATTAGCTGATTATGATACAGCAATGAAGTATTATAACGAGGGATTAGAAATTTTAGATCAGTACCAAGACACACAACTTAAAGCAGAAACATTACAAAGTCGCGGTGATATTTATAGATTACAAAATAAATATCCAGAAGCAATTAAAGATTTATCACAAGCACTAGCTATCGACAAAAACGCTTCTAATATTGCCAAAACTAAAGTTAATTTAGCAAATATTTATTATTCTTCAGGCGATTATAACAAAGCAATCGAATATTATAATGATGCATCTAAATTTATTCCTAGTGAAGCATCAGGAGGTTTGGGTAATGTTTACCTTGCACTAGGTGATATTGTTAAGGCAATGCAATTATATCAGCAAAGTTTGGCAAAAGCACAACAAAATGAAGACCAGGAAGCTGAAGGAAGTGCTTTAAACAATCTTGCAAATGCTCTGCGTCAAGCAGGCAAACTCCCTGAAGCCGAAGAATATTTGCGTGCGGCGATTGATATTTGGGAAAATCTCCGTATTAAGTTAGATGATGCTAATAAAATTTCTATCTTTGAAAAACAAACTCGCACCTTTCGCCTGCTACAAGAAGTTTTGATTGTTCAAACTAAAATATCTCAAGCCTTGGAAATATCTGAACGTGGTAGGGCAAGAGCTTTTATTGATTTACTTACTCAACGATTATTTACTAATAAAACAGAGCCATCAAAAATAACTGCACCGAATATTGAAAATATTCAACAAATCGCTAGAAATCAAAATGCTACCCTGGTTCAATATTCAATTATTACTGATGAATTCAAAATTAATGGTAAACAGCAAACTAAAGAATCAGAAATATATATCTGGGTGATCAAACCCACAGGTGAAGTTAGCTTTCGCAAAGTTGACCTCAAAAACTTTCACCAGAAAGATAATATCAAACTGATAGACCTTCTTGTATCTCGTAGCCGTCAAGCTATGGGTGTGAGAAGTCCCAGTATTGAAATGGTTCTCACACCTGACTCAGCCAAAGCAGAAACCCGATTAAAACAACTTCATCAACTGTTAATCAAACCGATCGCAGATTTATTACCCATAAAAGAGAGTGATAAAGTCATCTTCATTCCGCAAAGTTCCTTATTCCTAGTTCCCTTCCCAGCCTTACAAGATGAAAACGGCAAATACTTGATTGAACAACATACTATCCTCACTTGTCCTTCGATTCAAGTTTTGGATTTAACGCACCAACAAAGGAAAAGTCTTGGAAACTCCCGATTAATCGCGTCTTTCCAAAAACAGGATGCGGTAGTTGTTGGTAATCCCACTATGCCAAAGGTGCCACCTGCAATTGGAGAACCACCACAGCAATTACTCCCCTTACCTAGTGCTGAAGAAGAAGCAAAAGCGATCGCACCGATTTTGAAAACTCAAGCTATCACGGGTGATAAAGCAACTAAATCTGCGATATTGCAACTTTTACCCAAAGCCCGAATCATTCATTTAGCAACTCATGGCTTACTCGATGATATCCGAGGTTTAGGAAGTGCGATCGCTCTTGCACCATCAGATAAAGATAATGGCTTACTAACTGCTGAAGAAATTTTTGATCGTGTGAAATTGAAAGCAGAATTAGTTGTTTTGAGTGCTTGTGATACTGGAAGAGGAAGAATTACAGGTGATGGCATTATCGGACTTTCCCGTTCACTGATTAGTGCTGGTACTCCCAGTGTCATCGTTTCTTTATGGTCTGTTCCTGATGCACCGACTGCTGAGTTGATGACTGAGTTTTATCAAAATCTACAGAAAAATCCTGATAAAGCTGTGGCACTAAGAAACGCGATGCTGGCAACAATGAAACAACATCGTGATCCAAAAAATTGGGCTGCATTTACCCTTATTGGTGAGTCAGATTGATGTTTTATAAATAAACTTTAAGTAGTAATGGCTATTGTTGCAGGCTTTCTATTTGCTGTTTTAAAAAATTGGCACGTCTAGTATCACCTAGTAAAGTGTATCCATTCTTAGCTTGAGAATACCAACTTATAGCCTGCTTGTTATCATCTGTTGCAGCATAGACTTCCCCCAAGGCGAATTGGGCTAATATCTTCTCTTCTAAATCTTCATCACTTTTGGCAACTTTAATTGCTGCCAAATAGTTGTCTACTGCTTTTTGGGCTAATCCAGTTTGCCAGTAAATATCTCCCAACGAGCGATAAATTATTGTTGATTGCTTACCTTGCTTTACTAAAGTTTCTAATATTGCGATCGCATCTGTACTCAAGTTGTAGCTTTTGAAGGTATCAGCAGTTAAACCATAGGCTTGAATTGCATCTTGCGGCAATGTGTAGCGGCTGTAAAGATTTGCCAGCATGAGAGCCTTGACTTGCTCATTTAATCCTGATTTAGTTATTTTAATTACTTTAGATTGGATAGCTGTCGCCTCAGATTTACGTAGCACTCTAAAATCTAGGTTAGATGTTCCTTCGTCCTGAGATGTTTTGCCAGTATTGGCTTTAATAACTAACGAGTAATTTGTTCCCGATTTTAATGGAGGTAATCCAGGATAAACTAAAGAATTGTTTTTGACCTGCTTTTGCCACACGACTCCTGTGGGACTGAGCAAAGTTAGCGTATATTGCGTAGCTTTAGGTACGACGTTCCAACGAAAAGTAGGAGTGCTGCTTAACAGTAGGGTATGGCGAGGGGTAATTAAGTAGGGAATTAAGGGATTATTACCGCCTAGAGTCCCAGCAGGTGGAGGTGCTTTAGAGATGATTGCTTGCCAAATAGGACAGATTGTTTTTAAACCTGATGGCACTCCTATAGGAACAAATGGTTTAGAGAGATTAGGACAAACTACTCTCACCCTGACACCCTTATCAGGCTTGATCTGATCTCCCTGATTTAATTCTGTCCCAACAGGAACAGGTCGAAAATTTGACCAGTCGGGGCGCTTGAGAAATATTCTGCCTGTTGTGGAGTCAATTCTGGCTGAGTAGACAACAGCTTGTGGCTGACCTTGGGCAATGCTTGTGGCAGACAAAGCCAACGCTGGCTTTACCATCCCTAACACTACTGCTTCTAATACCAACATTTTGCAAGTTAGATTAAAGCCAATCATTTCTTATTCTCCTGTTCTGCTAAACGTTTCTGAGCAGTAATGACCCAACCATCGTCATCAGTACTAGATGCAATATCGGCATATTGATTGCAAGTTTCCCATTCTGTTAAAGCGCCTTTTTTATCCTTTTGTGCTTCCATTACTTGTGCTAATAGACAGTGAGGAGCAGCAATATTTTTTGTTAATTTGGTGGATTGTTGTAAGTCAATTGCTTCTAGTAGTTTGGCTTCAGCATCCGGGTAATGTCCTTGCATTAGCCTTGCCCAACCTAGATTTTTTAGTAAAGCGTGTTTAGTCTCTGCACTAGGCTTTAACTTCTGTTCACTAGCTAAGGCTTTTAATAACAAAGCAACCGCAGCAGGATAGTTTTTGTTGAGGATGTAAAGACGAGATAGATTATTGATAGCATCGGGAATATTATCTTGTACCGCAATCTGGTACTCTGTACGGGCAAGATCCAATTTTTGCAGTTCTTCGTAAAGTAAACCTAAGCGAAAATGAGCTAGGGTATCATCAGGATTGAGTTTGATTGCTCGTTGATAATTCTCTTCAGCACTTCCCCAGTCACCTTCTTGGTAGTTGTTGAAGCCCCATTGACTATATTGGGTAGCAATTTGTGGTAAGGATAGCCGCAATCCTACTAAACCAAATACTAAGAGTAGTGAAAAACCTGCACTAATTTCATGCCAAAATCGCTCTGGTATTTTCCTGCTTTTCAGAATGCTTTTGTAGGCTTCCTGTCCCGCTAGGGTAAGTGCGCCTCCAGCAGTAAGCAAGGTCAAAATACTTTGTGTACTAACTGCCAGTGCGCCTAGTGTATCAGGGCCACCTGTAAGGAATCGAGAGGAAATGTCTCCGACTAAACCAAGAGAGATAGTCAGGGAGGAGACAGAAACAGCACTCCAAAACCAATCAAGCCCATCCCAAAATTTATCTGACTTGTGTTCAGGTTGCAATGACCACCACCAAGCTTCTTTGGGAGGGTTAAAGCTAGTTTGCCAGTCAGCAGTTTCGCAGATGGTGGCGATCGCACTCGCATTTTCTTTTAGTATTTTATCTAGTTGGGTGATCGCGGCTAAACTCTCGCCAGAAGTCTGTGTAGTATCTGCCAGTGCTGCTTGCACTTCGTCTCGCGCTGTGAAAACTTCTAAAACTTGCGTGAGTGTAAGTTGCTGTTTTGTTTCTTCTGGTTGAATTGGTTTAACAGCATCTGCAACGAGATGATTGGGATCTGTAGATGCATCAATAGTAGTCTTGAGTTGCTCAATTGCTGTTTGATAACGTTTTATTGCCTGTTGCAGGCGAGAATCAGTCATAAGCAGATAAAGGGAGAGAGTGTTATTAATTTTGGTTCATCAATAAGAGTGAATGCTGCCCAATCCTTTGGACTCGTTTTCATACCCTCACTCTGATTCACCAATTAAGGTAAATGCAGCCCATTTTTTCGGATTTTTTGGATACTTTTGCATTGTAGTTAGCATTGCTTGCCGCAGCGCTTGCACTTTGTTGAGATGACGCTCTTGCATATTTCGGTAGAATTCAATCATTAATTCTGCGGTTGATACATCATTCACTGCCCACAAAGAAACAAGAACACTAGGAATACCAGCCGTCAGAAACGCACGGGATAACCCGATGATTCCTTCACCTGTGATTTGTTCTCTAGCTGTATCACAAGCACTCAGGACAACTAAATCAGCTGCCATTTCTGGCGTGTTCTGTATATCACTCGTTGTCATAAAACCTGAATTATTAGAAGATGGTGCTAGTGCGATCGCACCAGGCCCATCCTCACTGAAAACTTCCAGTAATCCATGCGTTGCCAGATGAATCAATCTTACCCCTGTAAATAAATGATTCACTTCTGCAACCGTTGCTTTATCTCCTGTCAAAGCTTGCACTTTAAAGAAACTAGCAACTGCTTGAGCTTCTTGTTCTGCACCTAGTAAACTAGGCAAGCGCTCAGGCTTTTGCCCTTGAACACTGGAAAATTCTGGCATTGTAGGGTTGCCTACAACAAGTGCTGCCTCAATGAAACCATCAAGCTCATTCTGTCTTTTCTGAACACGCTGTTTTAGTTGATGCGTGAGAGATAGCGAACGAATAGAGGGTGCAATCGATATTGTGTTTCTTTCGATTAAGTATTGTCCATGTTCGTCTTGCAATGCAGCAAACGGAACCAACGTTAAGCTCCGATGTGGAATGAAAATAACTTTCTTATTAGCATCACGAGGTAGTAGCTCGGCAATTGGTTGAATTAAAAGCTGATATAGCTGACGTAGCTGAGTTAATTCTTGTGTATCATCGATTGGCTCAATACTGATGGACGAGCTTCGACCTCTTACACCGATAGATTCTCGGCTATCAATTAACACTTGGGATAATGGTTTTTTCAAAAATTTCAAATCAACTTCTCGAAAAGAAACTTTGCCAGTTGGCTGAATCACCCAAATAAATAACTTTGTCGGTTTGGGGAGCAAATTCTCAAGAGATAGTTCTTGAATTTGTATAAACTGTTTGGCAGTTGAGGCACCAGATGAAAAGGCATTTGTTTCATCATCTCGATACTGATTGCTATCTACAATATCTTCATAAATAATCGAGTACTCAACTAATGTGGTGTTTTGCAGACGAGCAATCTGCTGTAGTTCCTGTAATGTCACTGGTTTACTACCTAGTTCTCGCTCAGAAAATCCAGAAAGTCGAAAACCTAAATCGTCAATCAGGGCAGTCGTCCTTACTTGCTCAGACGCTGCCAAAGCTTGGTTTTTGTGCTTGAGTTTGACTAGAACAGATTGCAGATAGCTATAAGTTAGAGCCTGCTCCTCTCCAATTTCAAATATCTTTAAACGTACAGCATCGCTTCCAGATAGAACGTCAACTTGCTGCTTTTGATCGTCTCTTTGCGTCTTTTTCCAGAGTTCGCTCCAGACTTTTCCAGAAGATCGTAATGTTTTTTCTGCACTTGGTAAATCACCTAATTTCCCCAAAATCCATCCTAGTTTTGTTAAAGTTCTGGCTTGAGCAATCAATAGACCTCTTTCTTGCTTCGGAACGATGAACGGTGGTATTCCGTTTCGCTCTGTTGGAAATTCGGCAATAACCGCTGCTTTTTTATATTGCTGGGTTGCGGCAGCATAGTTACCTGATTTAACATAGTCATCGCCTAGATCCATTACCAGTTGCCAACCTGCCAAATTCAGATCGAATTCGCCATTCCATCCCTGAAAGACAGTAAGTTCGTCAGTAGGTAGCGTAGACAGAATTTGCTCGCGTTGCTCTTTTACCTGATTAGGAGATGATTTCTCAAAATTGTCTAAGGCTGTATTGAGATGCTTGAGGACAACGATAGTAGATTTGCGATCGCCTAATCGTTGTGATATCTGCATTGCCTGCTTCAGGGATTGAATTGCTGGCTCAAATTGCTGAAGTGCGATCTGTTCTAGCCCTTGTTTCAATAGCTTGTCCGTTTCAGCGTTTATTTGATTCTGTTGGGGCTGTGTCAACCCTGGCAAAGGAGTCAATAAACTAGTTGTCAGGAAAACCAGAAGTGCTGAGAAGCAAGCAACATTTAGCTTGAGCCAGGAAAATTTAAATCGCATACTACTTTAAATCGAAAAGTGAATACTCATCTGATCAACTTACTAAGATGGCAAGATTTCAAATGTAATCGATAGTGCAGCCATCTGCTGTGTGTCTATTTGGCTGGTTCCATCAACTCGCGCTATACCTGCACCACGAGTACCTTCGTCTAGATCGTTTAGCAAACTTACAATTGCCTCATCTGGTTTTTGATCCAAATTCACTGGTGTTCCCCGTTTGCTATCTGATTCTGCTGCAAGTGCCCGCAATAACTCAATCGCCTTTTTGAAAGGTGTCGTACTGGCAATCACTAGTACTTCCGCGACACCAGGCTCACCAGCAATCCTAAATTTATACAATTCGCCGCGATCTGGATCGGGGACTTGAATTTGTTGCCCTGCGGCAATGGGAGGAGCATCTTCATTTCCTGGTAGCGGTGAGAGAACTAACAGTTCGCCATCCACGCTAATGAGAAGAACACTGATGTAGAGATCGTGAGGTTCGTTATTCTGAACTAAAAAGCGGACTAACGTTCCAGGCGTAATGCGTTGGACATTAGATGAGCGAGTGGTTTGTCCTCGACTGCGACTCAGGGGTGCAACAGTTGCTCCTCTGATCGTAAATGCTTCTGCCTGAATAGCACCGCCATCCACTGTTTCCATTGCAGCGGCCACACTTAATTTTGAAGAGGTTGTATTTAAAGTCAGCTTTACCAGGCGGGCGGCTAATAAAGATTTGAGTTTTGCCTTCAAGCGATTACTTACCGCGTCAGATACACGTTCTCCAGCAGAACCATCAGAACCAGGAATTAAATCGGCTGCTGGAGAAAACAGGGCAGTACTGCCAACTTCAGGTAGCTTTTTAATATTCAATTTTTGTAACTGCTGGACATACTCCTGCGTCACTCGCCCCAAGATGTAATTTATATCCGGCTGATTAACTGATACAGGCTCAATTCGTTTGTTAATTGCCCTAAGTGCCCGTCGTGCTGATTCTATATCTTGCCCTAACGATGAATCTAGTCCAATTCGCAAAGTCAGGTCATTGGGAATTGCCCGTGTTCGCTCTTGCAATAATGTACCAGCTGCGATCGCCACTCCTCTAGTGGTTGTCTGGATCAGTTTGCCTTGTGCTTTGAGTTGTTGCCTTGACTCGATTTGGACTTGCCCTTGTTCTTGCCCTTGACTATCAACTACTGTAAAAGTTGCACCTCGTCCAAAGGCTTTTAAACTCCGAGGATCTATCCCGCCTAAAAACAAATCAATTTGATTTCCTTGTACTTTGGTAACTACTGCTTCGGCTGGTATGTTTTTTCGATTGGTAAAGTAAACTATTTGTTTATCGTTATTACTTCCCTGTTTGACGTTAAATTCTGGTTGTTGCACAACGCCGGATGTAGGAAAATATTCTTGCAGTATTTTTTGGGTTGTGGCGATCGTACTTAGCATCACCTGATTAACTGACTCAGAGGATGTTTGCTGCCAAAGATAGCGAGTGAGTATATAAGTAAAAATACCAACAGGCGTATCAGCAAAACGCGTATCAATGGCTGACTGGTCTCGTCTAGCAGCAGCAAGCATGACTCCTTTCGGTACACCTTGTTGACGCAATTTCACAAAGTCTGAGTTTGTCAGGTTCAGCCGAGACATCAGTTGTTTTTGATATTCTTGTTCTTTAGTACTTGCTAAAAGTTGGATTTTGGAGTCTGTAATACGCAACAATTCTTGATCGCCAGGACGCGATCGCACTTTCAAAATCCCTTTCCTTGCACCACCTGAGAAACAACTATCTAGTACAAAAGTGACATTTTCTGTGTTGATAGCTTGCATTAATAACCACAAGGTATGTCCAGTAATATCATTGACCTTGCCTCCTTTATTGGGATATCCAGATGGGAGGGAACTATTAATGGGTACAATTGTGCTGACTCGCCCATCTTCAAAAACTTTATCTGGATCGGCAACTTGAGAACCATGTCCAGAGTAGTGAAATATTGCTACATCTCCAGGCTGTGCCCACTTAATTAGATGTTCTTCAAAAGCCTGTAAGATATTTTCACGGGTTGCCTCTTGGTCGTGTAGGACACGAATATCGTCAGATTGAAAGCCGAAGAGATTAATCAAAAGTTCTTTCTGGATTTGAGTATCATTGACAGCCCCTTCCAGTGGATACCATTGAAAATCATTTACTTTTAGGTAATCATTAATGCCTACTAACAAAGCCCTTTTACGTGTGGTATTTTGGGCTAAAACTTGGGCATAGCGAACAGCTTGCTGCTCAATTTCTAATTGGCTAATCCCCAGAGTGGCTAAAGCTGAACCAGCGAACTGCAAAAACTGACGACGCTTGATGATTGACATAGCCTACTCTTTTCCCCACATCCCCAAAATAGATAAATTTTGATTCGCTGATGAAGATTATCATCTGTATATACGTATTAATACAGAAATAGAAAGAAAATGGAGTGTGTCGAAATATTTTGTAGTATTGAGGATGAAAGAAAGATTACAAGTCATTACCAATATTTATAGACAAATAAAGCTGCCATCAGGTTGAGCAAAAAACGCTGTCTAGAGTCATCAATTTGGCATCGATTTTAGATATTACTCTGCCTCGCCAATAAGGGTAAATGCTGCCCAGTCTTTGGGATTTGGATGATTTTCCATAGTTTTGAGCATTGCTTGACGTAATGCTTGAGCTTTATCTAACTTGCGCTCTTGCCAGTTGCGATAAAATTCAGTCATCAATTCAGCCGTAGGTGCATCGGGTACAGACCACAACGAAACAATAACACTAGGTGTACCTGCGGTAATCAAGGAACGGGATAGACCAATTACACCATCACCAGTAATTTGACCTAGCGCAGTATCACAAGCACTCAGGACAACTAAATCGGCATTTAGTTTCAAGTCTAAAATTTCATCGGCGGTAAGTAAACCATCGTTGAGTTGACCATTGCCAGATGGAGCAAGGGCGATCGCTCCAGGTACACCTAATCCTTTCACGTCATCTAATAATCCATGCGTTGCTAAATGAATGATCCTAGCTTGCGATAGCTTGGGTAACATTTTGGCTTTTATGGCTTGATTTCCGATAAATGCCTTAGTTTTAAATAGTTTAGCAATTTCATTTGCTTCCCCTTCTGACCCTGGCAAGTTAGACAACTGCTGAGGTGAATCGCCAAGTTTCGTAGTGACTATAGGCATTGTAGGATTTCCCACAACCAATGCTGCTTGCAAATCTGCGGGGTGTGGCTTGAGCCTTTGTTGATGGGTTAAATTGAGAACTTGAATCGCAGGTGCAGTGAGAATTGTATGCTTTTCAATCAAATACTTACCATCAGCATCCTGTAAAGCTGGAAAGGGAACTAGAAATAATTCACCTTGAGGAATGAAGATAACGTGAGAGTTTGGGTCATTGGGAAGGAGGTTGGCGATGGGATCAATAAGTAACTTGTGTAGTTGTTGTAATTGTTTTTTTTGCTCTGCTGTATCATCTACAGGCTCTATCTCAATACTTGCACGTCCTCTAACACCAATGGACTCACGGCTTCTAGTAACAAGCTTTACTAGAGAGGTGTTTAAAGATTTTTTCAGAGCAATGGAGCGAAACTCTACCTCACCTGTAGGCTGAACGACCCAAATGTAGAGGTTTTCATCGGAAACTATGGAGTATTCAACCACAGAGGCATTTTGCGTTCGGGCAATTTGTTTGATTTGCTCAAGATTGATGATGAATTTTTTTTGCAGAGATTCAAGATTCTGCTGTTGCAGATCGGGGGATAATCGTGACGCTAATAACTCAATAAATGCTTTTGCTCGTCCCCTTTCAGCAACTTCTAGCGCCTGATTAGTCTTCTGTTGAACAACTAAGGCTAATTGTAGAAGTCGGTAAGTGAATTCTTGAGTATCAAAGATGGAGATTTTATTTTGATCAGTTAATCCAGGTCGCAGGGATTCCCAAATTTCAACGGCGGCTAGTAGGTTTCTTTCCGCATCGACGTACTGTTTCAAATTATAGTAAGTTCCGCCAACGTTGTTGAGGGTAGTGCCTTCCTTAGAGCGATCGCCGATTGGTTTAATAATGGCTAAAGCTTGCTGATAGAACTCCAAGGCTTTCGGGTACTGTCCGAGACGGGAGTAAATCAAGCCAATATTGTTGATGCTTTCTCCAACGCCAGAGCGATCGCCGATTTTTTCACGAATAGCTAAAGCTTGCTGATAGAACTCCAAGGCTTTTGGGTACTGTCCGAGACGGGAATAAATAAAGCCAATGTTGTTGAGGGTATTGCCAACGCTAGAGCGATCGCCGATTTGTTGGCTAATTGCTAAAGCTTGCTGATAGAACTCCAAGGCTTTTGGGTACTGTCCGAGACTGTCATAAATTCCGCCAATGTTGTTGAGGGTAGTGCCAACACCTGCGCGATCGCTGATTTGTTGACGAATGGCTAAAGCTTGCTGATAGAACTCCAAGGCTTTGGGGTACTGTCCGAGACTGTCATAAATTCCGCCAATGTTGTTGAAGGTAGTGCCTTCACCTGAGCGATCGCCGATTTGTTGGCTAATTGCTAAAGCTTGCTGATAGAACTCCAAGGCTTTTGGGTACTGTCCTAGTCTGTAGTAAATTGCGCCAATGTTGTTGAGGGTAGTGCCAACGCCAGAACGATCACCGATTTTTTCACGAATGGCTAAAGCTTGCTGATAGAACTCCAAGGCTTTGGGGTACTGTCCCAGACTCTTGT
>NZ_JBDNJQ010000240.1:0-8491 GCF_051172895.1 Nostoc sp. CALU 1950
CAGACCCTATCCTGTAGAAGTCAGAAACTCTAGAGACAGGGACAATTGGAACCGTGACGGCAGACCCTATCCTGGAGAAATCAGAAACTCTAGAGACAGGGACAATTGGAACCGTAACAACCAACCCTATAGCAGAGTAGTCAGACTTGGTAATGGTGATATCAGATATCCCAATGGGCAAATTATTCCTGCTAGATCCATAGTCAGACTGCGTAATCAAGGTTATTACAGACTTCCTAACGGAGATATTCTTCTTCCTAATCAGGAAGTTGTTCCATCTAGAAGATTAGTGAGAGTCCGTGATAATTTCTTCAGACTTCCTAGTGGATTGGTACTGCAAATAAACCTTTAAAACACTAAAAACTCAAAATCATTGTCAGTATAGGGCTACCAGGCTATAGTTTTAGCCGTGAATAACAAGCTCGGTAGCCGTTCTTTATAGAAAAAGTGGATATGAAAATTGATACATCAAACACCGTAGATTCCTCATCACCAGTTTTGGTTCCAGAGGTAAAGAAAACCAAGGGCAGACGTAATTGGCTTTCTTGGCTAATTGCTCTTTGCCTTTTAGGGGGAATTGGCTATGCAGTTTATTACCAAGTAGCTGTTGTTTCCCGCCAAGAAGCCGGCCGTCGGGTGCTGACAAGACCTGTACAAAGGCGGAGTTTAACAATGACAGTTTCAGCGAACGGAACGGTAAAGCCTGAGCGGTCAATTAACCTCAGCCCGAAAAATTCCGGCATCTTGAAAACACTGCTGGCAAAGGAAGGGGATCTAGTCAAACAAGGACAGATTGTTGCTTACATGGATGATTCCAACCTCCGGGGGCAACTCACCTCTGCTCAAGGACAGTTGGCACAAGCCGAGGCGAATTTGCAAAAAGCGATCGCAGGTAATCGTCCTCAAGATATTGCTCAAGCCCAAGGAGTATTAGACGAAGCCCAAGCAAATCTGCAAAAGGTACAAGCTGGTAATCGCTCTCAAGATATTGCCCAAGCACAGGCACGCTTGCAAAGCGCTCAAGCCTCCCTTCGCCAAGCAGAAGATGATTTGGTTCGTAATCAACAACTTTACAATGCAGGCGGTATTTCTCTTCAGACTCTTAACCAAAACCGTTCCAATCGCGACAGCGCTCAAGCCCAAGTTAATGAAGCACAGCAAGCATTGGGGTTGCAAAAAGCCGGTTCACGTCCAGAAGATATTGAGCAAGCCCGAGCTGTGGTGAAGCAAAGACAGCAAGCTTTGGCACTTGTGAAAGCCGGAACGCGCCAAGAAGATATTGACGCAGCCCGCGCCCAGGTAACATCTGCTCGTGGTTCGCTGCAAAACATCCAAGCTCAAATCAATGACACGATCATTCGCGCACCTTTTGATGGTGTAGTGACAAAGAAGTTTGCTGATCCCGGCGCCTTCGTGACACCCACAACTGCTAGTAGTGAAGTAGCTTCTTCTTCTTCTTCTTCAATCTTGTCTCTCGCTTCAACAAATGAGATTGTCGCAAGTTTAGCAGAAACAAATATTTCTAAAATCAGCCTTGGTCAAAAAGTCTCGATTCAAGCAGATGCCTATCCAGGAAAAACCTTTGAAGGTAAAGTCAGCCAAATTGCTGCCCAAGCAATAGTCGCGCAAAACGTCACCAGTTTTGAAGTCAGAGTATCGCTTTCAGACCCAGAAAGGCTACTGCGGTCTGGGATGAATGTAGAAGTAGATTTTCAAGTCGGTCAAGTTGAAAATGTTTTAGTAGTGCCAACGGCCTCAGTCGTGCGCCAACAAAATGCCACAGGTGTGTTTGTGGCTGGAGCAGATAACAAACCTGTGTTTACTCGTATCGAGACTGGTGTCACCGCAAATAACTTTACCGAAGTTAAGTCTGGATTGACAGGAGACGAAAGAGTGTTACTCAGTTTCCCACCAGGATCACGTCCACAATCAACACCACGAGGCGGAGTTTTTCCCGGTCTAGGCGGAGGTGGTGGTGGAAGAGGAGGCGGTGGCGGCGGAGGTCGTTCAGGCGGTCGTTCTTAAAGTTAGTTGTAAATAAAACCTTATGTTTAAGATATTTAGCGGCTCTAAGAAAGCTAAGAAGACCCGCACAGTACCGTTGTTGGAAATTTTGACAATGGCGGCAGAGACTCTGTGGAGTAATAAATTACGCACAGGTCTAACGATGTTGGGCGTGATTATTGGAATTTCATCAGTCATTGCGATTACTTCTGTTGGTCAGGGAGTGCAAAAGGGGGTTGAACAACAGATACAAGCATTGGGTACAGATGTGATCCAAATCTTAGCGGGTGCTGCAAGAAGCGGGAATGTCCGTCAAGGAGTCGGTTCTAGCAGCACCTTGACTTGGGAAGATGCACAGGCGATCGCTACACAAGCCCCATCAGCACAGATGGTTTCTGCTTATCTCCAACGGACTGCCCAAGTTGTATATGCAGGACAGAATACTTCAACAACCATTTATGGCACGGATTTGAACTACCCAGAAGTCAGAAATACCAACCCCCAGCAAGGGAGATATTTCACTCAAGAAGAATTAGATATTGCCGCACAGGTCGCTATTCTTGGCCCCACAGTCCAAAACACACTCTTTGGACAGGGTGTAAATCCTATCGGTGAGCGAATTCGGATTCAGGGAGAGGCTTACGAAGTTATTGGGGTGATGGAACCTAAAGGTTCTCAGGGGCCGATGGATCGAGATGACCAGATTTTCATTCCTCTAACTAGTATGTCGAAGAGACTAGTTGGGAATAATGCCTTGGTAGGCGTTTCTGTAAATGGAATTTTAGTCAAAGGAGCTAATCAGGAAGAATTAGAAGCCGCTCAGTTTCAAGTCACCAATCTCTTACGGTTGCGTCACAACATTTATCCGCCGCAAGCTGATGATTTTCGGCTGACCAATCAAGCTGATATTGTTAGTACCTTCACTAATGTGGTGGGTTTATTTACAGTCATGGTAGTAGCGATCGCGGGAATTTCGTTAGTGGTTGGTGGAATTGGTATTGCCAACATTATGCTGGTTTCCGTAGTTGAGCGGACGCGAGAAATCGGTATTCGCAAAGCCGTAGGGGCAACTAATTCTGCAATCCTGAATCAATTTTTAGCCGAAGCGATCGTGATTTCCATTGCTGGTGGAACTATTGGTATGGCGACTGGGATTGTATTAGCCTTTACCGCTGCAAATATTTTCAAATTTCCCTTTGTCATTTCTTTTTTGTCCATTATTGCTGGGTTTGGACTCTCATTGAGCGTTGGCTTAGTTGCTGGGGTGATTCCAGCACGAAACGCATCTAAATTAGATCCAATCACTGCTTTAAGAAGCGACTAAATAATTCGTAATTCGTAATTCGTAATTTGTAATTCTTGTACAGACGCGATTAATCACGTCTCTCTACTATGCCAACAATGATCTGGATGGAATCTATTACTAAAACTTACTACTTGGGAGAAGTTAGTGTTCCTATACTTAAGGGAATTGAACTTTCTATTGAGGAGGGGGAATATGTCTCGATTATGGGTGCGTCAGGTTCGGGAAAATCTACGCTCATGAATATTTTGGGATGTCTGGATCGTCCCACAACTGGGGACTATATTTTTGAAGGGAGAAACCTGACGACTTTTGATGATGATGAATTAGCCTATATTCGTAACCAAAGAATAGGTTTTGTTTTTCAACAATTTAACCTATTGGCGCGGGCGACAGCGCTGGAAAACGTCATGTTACCAATGGTTTATGCTAATTTACCCAAACCAAAACGCCGTGAAAGAGCATTAGAAGCCCTGGAAAAAGTAGGATTAGAAGGACGCACATCTAACCGTCCTAGTCAACTATCTGGGGGACAACAACAACGAGTAGCGATCGCTCGTGCTTTGGTCAACCGACCTGCATTAGTTTTGGCAGACGAGCCAACCGGAGCTTTAGATACCGAAACTTCCCATGAGGTGATGAGTTTGCTAACAGAGCTTAATGACCAAGGAATCACAATTGTTATCGTCACTCATGAGCCAGATATCGCTGCTCAAACTAAAAGAATTATTCGAGTTCAGGATGGTTTGATTGTAGGCTAATTTGTTAAGATTACACCTTGGAGGGAGAATTTAAGATTTAAATCTCTGTAGGTCAATCAGGATCAAAACTTTTGATTTATCCTCAAAGAAGCCTAATTAATGACTACATCTAGATTATGAATTTCAGCTTATTCTTCGCGCATTCTACCTGGATTCCCGTAGCGATCGCTATTCTTTTTCCAACTTTAGCAAGTGCGGCAACTCCCCCAAAACCGCAGAATTCCTCAAGTCCTGTACAGGTTCCCGATAACCTCAACCCCAATCCTAATCCTCTCCAATTTCCTACCAAACCGGAGGAAGTACAAATTCAGGGAACTGTGCCAATCAGTCTGGCACAAGCTTTGGAATTAGCAAAACGCAACAATCGAGATTTACAAGTAGCCATATTAGAGCTAGAACGCAGTCGCTCATCCCTACGCGAGTCTCAAGCTGCCTTGCTTCCTACTGTTGGACTCAATAGTAGTTTAACTAACAGTGGTAATGGTTTGACTAGCAATTCATCTGAAGCTAGCACCTCTTTCAATGGTTCAGCACAACTGAATTATGACCTCTATACTTCTGGAAACCGACAAGGTGCTATCCGAGCCGCAGAGGAACAGCTAAGGGTAGATGAGTTAGATGTTGAGAGTACATCTCTGGAAATCGAACTGAATGTCACAACTGAATATTATGATTTGCAAGAAGCAGATGAACAAGTACGAATTAATCGGTCTGCTGTAGAAAATGCCCAGGCTAGTTTGCGAGATACCCAAGCGAGAGAACAGGCTGGAGTAGGTACGCGGTTCGATGTGCTGCAAGCTCAAGTGAATTTAGCAAACGCCCAACAACTACTGACTAATGCTATCTCAGACCAGCAAGTTGCTCGTCGTCAGTTAGCAACTCGGTTAAGTTTGGCACAATCAGTTAATATCGCTGCGGCAGATCCAGTACAATTAGCGGGCCTTTGGCAGCCAACACTTGAAGAAACTATTGTCAGAGCCTTTCAAAATCGTCCAGAACTGCAACAGCAATTAGCACAACGTAACATTAGTGAGCAACAGAGACGACAAGCACTGTCACAGTTGGGGCCGCAACTTAGTTTGACAGGTAACTATAACCTGCTAGATCGGTTTGATGATGGCGTCGGCGTTACTGATGGCTATTCAGTGGGAATTCAAGGAAATTTAAATTTGTATGATGGGGGAGCAGCAAGAGCAAGGGCGGCTCAGTCGAAAGCTAATATTGCGATCGCAGAGAGTCAATTTGGTAGCCAGCGTGACATCATCCGCTTTAATGTCGAACAGTTTTACTCTCAATTGCAAGCCAATTTAGAGAATGTGCAAACTTCTAGTGTGGCTTTAAATCAAGCCAGAGAAGCTTTGAATTTAGCAAGGCTCAGGTTCCAAGCTGGTGTGGGCACTCAAACAGAGGTAATTGCAGCTGAAAATGACCTGACAAGAGCAGAAGGTAATCGAATCACAGCTATTTTGGATTACAATCGCGCTCTAGCTAGTTTGCAAAGATCAGTCACTTCCAGGGCTTCGCGTTAAGGTCAAATCACTAAATAAATTCAAGCTGCTTGTCGTTTTTAGGTAGAAGCGAGTTGGCATCCACCGTAATTTGATCCACTTCAAGATTAAGATCAATGGGTAAAACTTAGATTTTATTAATCTCCAAAAAAGGATGAGTTATAACCACAAGCTTAAAATCTTACCTTTTATAGTAATTTTTTTGTTAATACTTGAATGCTTGCTGGTTAACCCAAATGCCATAGCAAGAGCAGATTCTCCATCGACCACGGTTTACGAACAACGGCTTATCCACAGTCCAGATGGTATCGGCAAATACTACATGGGGCGAGAAATTGCCAAAGTTATGGGATACACTGGCGCTGGCTGGTTAGAACGTCCCAGCCGAGAGGGAGAGGAACAGCCAAGTAAAATAGTCAGTCTCCTTAACCTTAAACCTAACAATGTAGTAGCAGATATTGGTGCTGGTACAGGTTACTTAAGCTTTCGCATTGCACCGTTATTAACAGATGGGAAGGTATTGGCTGTAGATGTTCAGCCAGAAATGTTGGAAATCATTGAGTTATTCAAACAAGAGAAAAATATCACCAATGTTGAGCCTGTTTTGGCAACTCTTAGTAACCCCAACTTACCATCTGAAAGTATCGATTTAGCCTTGATGGTAGATGCTTATCATGAACTTGAGTATCCCCAAGAAGTGATGCAAGGAATTGTGAAAGCACTTAAACCAGGTGGTCGGGTAGTGTTGGTTGAGTATCGGGGTGAAAATCCTTTTATTATGATTAAAGGTCTGCACAAAATGACTCAAAAGCAAGTCCGCAAAGAAATGCAAGCAGTTGGTTTGGTTTGGCGGGAAACCAAAAACTTGTTACCTCAACAGCATTTAATGGTGTTTGAGAAACCCAATACTAATTCGTAATTCGTAATGACGCTCGCGGACTCGCTACCGCTACGCTAACGTAATTCGTAATTAAGGTGTCAAGTCATAATAAAGTAAAACTTCTTGCTATCTAGGAAAATCATGGTCAACCTATCATTCAAGCAGCGAATTCCTCCTTTAGAAAATGGCGATCGCCTCACTCGCTACGAATTTGAACGGCGCTATCAAGCAATGCCCCGTCATCAAAAGGCAGAATTAATTGAAGGAGTTGTATACTTGGCATCCCCATTACGCTTTGAAAGTCATGCTGAACCACATGGTCATCTAATAGGTTGGTTATGGACTTACCAAATTGCCACTCCCGGTGTGAGATTGGGAATTGAGCCAACAGTCCGCTTAGATCGAGACAATGAACCGCAACCAGATGGAGTGCTATTAATCACACCAACATCTCAGGGACAATCTCGTTTAAGTGATGATGATTACATCGAAGGTGCGCCAGAACTTGTAATAGAGATTGCAGCTAGCAGTGTTGCTATTGATTTACATGACAAGAAAAAAGTCTATGGTCGTAACGGGGTAAAAGAATACATTATTTGGCAAATATTTGAAAATAAATTAGATTGGTTTTGCCTGCAACAAGGAGAATATGTGTCCTTAGAAGTGGACGCAGATGGAATTATCAAAAGTCAAGTATTTCCTGGTTTGTGGTTATCAATGTCAGATTTACTTGCTGGCAATATGCAACAAGTATTGGCTGTGTTGCAGTTGGGATTAAATTCGCCAGAACATCAAAGATTTGTGCGGCAATTGTCTGGGGAAGAAAGATAGTTAGTCAGAATGTGCTACGCCCCGCTGCGCTAACAGGAGTCAGAATTCAGGAGTCAGGGAAATATTTGATGACTATTTTGACATCAGTCTATTTTTTTGGGAATGAGACTGGCGCTTTTGGTTGCACTATCCCAAACAATCCAGCTAAAAGAATCATCTAAATCATCAGGGCTATTTGAAACTTTAAAATATAGCTTTTCTTCACGTTTTCTTTCAATGGCAAAGTCGGCATTTTGAGCATAAGCGACTATAAAACCTTTGTCTCGCAAACAATACATCGCCCAAGCTTTCAATGATTGCTTATATGGTTCATGTGGAATTGGCGGTTTTGTGATTGTGTCTTCAATTACTTTAAATAATTGCGTGAGTTTCGCGGTCATAGTAGATACTTTTGTTATTACCCTTAAGTTAACTAGCTTCTGGATCGCAACGAATTTCAATCATAAAGCCATCTGGATCGTAAAAATACACTCCTCTGCCAGTAGGACGAGTGACTGGGCCGTGTGCGATCGCTATTTTATTTTCTCTGATCACTGTCACCGCGCGATCGAATAACTGCGGATCGATATCAAAGGCTAGATGATACGCTCTGGTGAACGTCTTTTCTGGATTGGGATCTGGTGGTGATAATTCTGGTTCCCCAAATAAATCCAAAATTGTACCATCGGGAGTGATGAAGTTGGCTACTTTCCCCGATGCGACAAGTTCCACCAAAGTTGCGGGTACTTCGTCGCCTGTGAGTTCGTGCAAACCCAGGATCGTGCCATAAAAGTAGCGCGAGGCTTGCATATCCTGGACGTTGAGGGCAATGTGATGTACTCTACGCAGATTTCCTGGCGCAAGGACACTGTTCAGGGATTGGGTGCTAGATAGCATAATCAAACAAAATCTTTTTACTAGGATAAAAGTTGAACTTTTTTTAAAGTTTACTATTCCTACTAAAAATCTATCATGGCTTTTGATTATTCTTTAGACTGTGAGCTACTCCTAGTTGCCTACCGCTGAACTAGAAACTTCTGTAATCACGGAGGAGTACCTAAACTTAGATTTTCGCCATAGTTGTGGACTTACCTTTTCTCCTACAGCAGAGACGGCTGATAGCGAAGCGTTAGCGACGAAGGAGCGTCACCTTCCGCCTTTATCATCCTGATATAGCAATCCTAAATCATTCGTGAAAAATTAGATCCCCGACTTCTTCGAGAAG
>NZ_JBDNJQ010000242.1:0-8464 GCF_051172895.1 Nostoc sp. CALU 1950
CTTTCCTGCTCTCTATTTTACGGTTCTATGCAGCCTCACATAGAATTGGTATTAGGAAAAGAGAAGTTTTGAGTGGAGGCTTTCTCCACTTAGGCTTTATTAGTAGGTACGGCTTTTACTCTTTTGGGTATATCACTTTGGGTAGTTAAAACTTATAGCCAGCATAGTTAAAATTTTAATGGTGCTTAAAAACTATCTGAATATGTAGAATGCCAACTGCTTTAATTACTGGTGCCTCTAGTGGTATTGGTAAAGCCTTTGCTCAAGAACTAGCCGCACGCAAGACAAATCTTGTACTTGTTGCTCGTTCTGAAGAGAAACTAAACCAATTAGCTAAAGAATTACGAGAACAACACAAAATTCAAGTAGACGTTATAGTAAAAGACCTCACCGAACCTAATGCAGCTGCTAGTGTGTTTGATGCCACTAAAGTAAAAGGGTTAACCATTGATTTGTTAATCAATAATGCTGGTTTTGGTTACTATGGGGACTTTGCTGAAGGTGATGGAGGAAAGCAAGTCAAAATTGTACAATTAAACATTTTAGCATTGGTAGATTTAACCCATAAATTTCTCCCTCTGATGCGGCAACGTCGCTCTGGAAGTATTATTAATGTATCCTCAATTACGGCTTTTCAACCGATACCATACCTTTCTGTTTATGCTGCCAGTAAAGCTTTTATTCTCAGCTTTAGTGAAGCGCTATGGGCAGAAAATAGTCAATATGGTGTACGTATTTTAGTTACTTGTCCAGGGCCAATAGAAACAAACTTTTTTGCAGAAGCTAATTTTCCTCCAGCGCTAGCAAGCAGTACAGATAAAGTGTATTCTTCCGAAAAAGTGGTTTGCGAATCTTTAGAGGCTTTGGAAAAAGGGTATCCAACTGTTATTAGTTCTGATACTAAGACTCAAATTAGAAGCAAATTATCTCGACTCGTGCCACGGAAACTTCTGCTGAATATGCTAGCAAAACGCTTTCAAGCCTAATACCATTTCTGTTTGAAGATGTGCTTATAGGACAATACGCTTGGGTTAAGGGTAATTGGTCTTTGAAGACGCGATAAATCGCGTCTCTACATGAGGGTTTTGTTGCTCATTCTGAACTGTATTGGCCTATAGGACTGATGCAAAACTACAGACTGTAGCGGCAATTCATGAATTGCCGCTACGCGAATAAACCGCAGCCTCACATAGAATTGGTATAAGTATATATTTACAAGTTAGGAGTTACGAATTTTAACTCTTAACTTCTCACTCTTCACTGATTACACATACCTTGTTAATTGAACTCGGTAACGGTCTTTTTTTGTAACGGCGATTTCACCAACTTCTAAACGTCCTTTAGAGCGAATGGCGATTAAGTCGCCTGATTTCACTTGAGAACTAGCTTGGGTAACTTCCTTCCAATTGACGCGGACATCACCAGCATCAATGAAATCAACCATTTTGCTGCGGGACATGCCAAAACCAGCAGATGCGATCGCATCTAATCGCAAAGAAGCCTCCACAGTAGTTAATTCTTTTTTCTTTGGTTCCCGAACCCTTAGTTCAGTTACCTCAATTTGCTGAGTTTTCACAGGAACCGATCGCACCTGTTTAAGACTCATTTCCAAAAATTCCACCAACTCTGGTGCGACAATCGCCTGCGCCCCTCGTTCTCCCAAGACAATAACATCTCCCGTTTTTTCACGAACAATTCCCGTTCCCAACATTGCGCCTAAAAAGTCGCGGTGAGAGGCGGTATCAAACAGGAAATTACCAGCAATTTCCACGGCGACAAGGCTGACTTGAGATTGATCTAAGGGAAGTTCCGAACGAGCGATCGCTATTCTTTGACGTTCAGCTTGCGGATATCCACCCCACGCTGTCAATTGCACTTCTGTTAATCGGTTAAACACCCGTTGAATTTCTACCAACTCTGGGGGAGATAGGAAATCAGTCAAAACCACTTCCCAAGTTTTGATCGCTTGCTCTGCTTGGTCGATTACACGAGCTACACTATCTCGATTTTCAACACCTTTTAAAAGTTCTTCTCGTGGCAACATTCTTAAAAATTATGAGTTATGAATTGAGAATTAATCTGCTATAACTATCTTGATTTTAACTTTAATTCCCATTTCAGCAGATTTTCATCTCTACCATTTTGTTGCATTCCGAATTTTTCCAGAATGCAAATTGAGGCAGTGCGATCGTTCTTTTGAGTTCCGGCTGAGTAAAGGCAAAATTGAGCAGTGTTTCTACTGTTTCAAAAAAAATCCCTGCTGGCGATCAGCTGATAGCACTTCCTATTGGAATTTGTTTTTGATTGCAGCGACTTAAACCACCTCCAAAAAACAGGAAGCAACTCAAGTCGCTGTGTCAGAATGTGTAAACTATGATTCATTCAATACACAGTATTTGTGTCGGCATAACCTTGGATATTTTCTGGATCAAACTGACGTAATATTCGAGTTGCTTGGCGAGTCAGAATTTCAGAACCTTGAACGGCAACTAAGTATTTACCCGCATCTAAGCGGTTGCGATAGGGTAAAGCATCACCACTACCTAGGAGTAAACCGACTCCACCACCCACTAACACACCACCCATAGCACCACTCGCAGCACCCAGCAGTCCGCCAACGATGTGATTGCCAACTTCACCCGCCCACGCAAAAGTATCTAAACCAGTGATGAGGCTGAATGTAAAACCTGCAAAAAAGCCAAATGGTATCAGCCAGGTTGCCATCAGTTTTGCTTGCTTTTTAGCTTGGTCTTTGGGGTCAATTAAGCCAAACTCGTCAGCCGTTTTATACCCCCTCCCCAGGATGGTACTGTTTATGCCTTCTTTTTCTAAAGCTAAGTAAGCAGCTTCGGCTTGAATGCGGTCTTGTAATACGGCAACAAGGTAATTCATTGATTTTACAATTTGTCTAATAGAAGTTTTGCCTTAATTAACAGCGTATCAGTCCTGGTCGAATCAAACCGTTGTGCGGAGTCATTTGTCATTGGTCATTTGTCAAATGACACTAGGTTAAGACACAGGCTTTACCTTCACTGGTTCCCAGCCTCCAGGCTGGGAAACGATCCTGGAAGGGCTGCCGCCTTCTCTTTGTTGACGAGAGGCAGCAGCCCCTAGGAAGACATTCCCAGTCTTAAGGCTGGAAATGAGGTGATAATCAGGCTACACAAGTCTTTGGGCTTTTCTTAGTCCTAACCAATAACTAATGACCAATGACTAATGACAAATGACAAATGACCAATGACTAATGATTAATGACTATTATGGATTTTTTAGCAAACCCCTGAAATACTGTGAATTACGAGTGGCGTTGGGTTAAAAAAGAAACATGAAAATCATCAAACCCATCACCAATTGGTTAGAAACCCGCGCCAGTGCCCCTGCATACGGCGGTTGGGTACTAGCAGCAACGGCGATTTGTTTTTTTGGGGCAGGTATAAATACGATGGCTGGTTGGCTGTACGCCATTAGCGGCATCAGTTTTGCCCTTTTGGGTGTAGCAGCCATTTTACCGCCGCGATCGCTCACAGGTCTATCCATCACTCGCCGTCCTATGCAACCTGTGTCAGCAGGCGATGATCTGACTGTCGAGTTAGAAATCCGCAATCAGACACAGCAGCCTGTAAGTTTGTTGCAAGTCGAGGATATACTGCCTTTCGTTTTAGGGAAACCAATACAAAAGGCAATAGAAACAATTCCTAGTCAAGGTAGTTACCGTTGGGTATATTACCACCCTACCCAGCGCCGGGGCGTTTATCGCTGGCACACAGTCGAACTGGGTTCTGGTGCGCCTTTGGGATTGTTCTGGTGTCGCCGTCAACGTGATTGTGCAGCCACAGCGATCGTCTATCCCACAGTCTTACCTTTGTCTACCTGTCCCTTAGTGGATGAAATGGGGCAAGAAGAGAGTAAAAGGGGCGATCCTCGTGGCAGACCCTTGCAGACAGCGACAACGGGGTTGGTGCGATCGCTCCGTCCTTACCGCGTCGGAGATCCAACTCGTCTAATTCACTGGCGGACTAGCGCTCGTTATGGTGAATTAAGGGTGCGGGAGTTAGAAATGGTGACAGGTGGACAAGAAATAGTTATTGCCCTTGACAGCGCTAGCAATTGGGAAGAAGAAAACTTTGAGCAAGCAGTAATTGTCGCCGCATCGCTGTATTTTTATGGGCAGCAACAGCAATTACAGGTGCAACTATGGACAGCATCAACAAATTTAATAAAAGGCGATCGCTTTGTTCTAGAAACTTTAGCAGCAACAACCGCCCTAGAAGATGCCAGTTCAGTAGTTCCTAAAAGTTATCCCTTGATTTGGCTGACTCAAAACCCCCTGAGTCTCTCTACTCTTCCTCAAGGTAGCCGCTGGGTTTTGTGGCCAAATATTTCCTCACCAGCAGAACAAGAGGTAACCAATTGGGAACATCCTGGTATAGTTTTGCAAAGCGATCGCCCACTGCAACCCCAACTACAAAAAACATTACGTTCATAAAGGTATTGGGCGTTGGGCATTGGGCATTGGGCATGGGGCATTGGTTATTTTCCTTGTCCCCCTCATCCCCCTCATCCCCCCACTCCCCACTCCCCAGACAAATTAAGCTTCTGTGATTTCTTAGATTTTCTCTGATCCCAGTCCACCGGACATATCAGCCTTTGAACAAGCAAGGTTGGGGAAATACACCCAGTAATCCCCTAGTGCGACTGAGGTACAATGCAAAGAAATATTTAAATTATGAGCGACATGATCACATCAGAACATAACACAAAATCCAGCGATAAAAGCCTAGAGGCAATGCGGCATTTTTCCGAACAATACGCCAAGCGGACTGGAACATACTTCTGTTCTGAACCTTCTGTTACCGCAGTTGTGATTGAAGGGCTAGCCAAACATAAAGACGAACTAGGTGCGCCTTTATGTCCTTGTCGCCATTACGAAGATAAAGAGGCTGAAGTCCATGCCACGTACTGGAACTGTCCCTGTGTGCCAATGAGAGAACGCAAAGAGTGCCATTGTATGTTGTTCCTTACCTCTGACAACGAGTTTGCTGGAGAACAACAAGAAATCTCTCTCGAAACAATTAAAGAAGTAAGAGACAGCATGGGATGAGCGAAACCATCCCCCAAGAGTTTTGGCAAGGCGTAGAACAATTTAATTCTGGTCAGTTCTACGCCTGTCATGACACTTTAGAGGCTTTGTGGATTGAAGCCAGTGAACCGGAAAAAAGCTTTTATCAAGGCATTCTCCAAATTGCTGTCGCACTGTATCATTTGGAGAATCGGAACTGGCGAGGTGCAGTAATTCTACTTGGAGAAGGCAGCAATCGTCTACGCCGTTACCCATCTAGTTACGAGGGTGTTGACGTAGATGAGCTATTGAGTCAGAGCGCAACATTGTTGACGACATTACAACAAATAGGGCCAGATAAGATTGCATCAGGTGATCTGGGTGAAAATAAAGTATTATCTTTGCCTAGAATTGTGCTGACTACTGATTAGACATCTGTTGAAATTAGTTATGCATTACCCGAAATCCTTGGTAGGCAACATTCATGTAGACGTAGAGCGGCTACTCTTACAAGAACGCTTTCAGCATATTGTGCCTACCTCATTTTCATAGAGATGCCAATTACCTGAAACCTTGAGGTTGGGGGTAGCGTCACTATTTCAGCCAGTAGTTATCGTAAATCACTCCAGATTGTATATTTCATATCTGGATAAAGTACTTGAGATAATTAGAATACAAGCTGCAATCCTGAATCCCAAACTCCTATGATGCCCTGTTATCAATTGCCCATATCACAAATGCGTCGCTTTGGATTAGCTTTAATGCTGCCAGCTGCACTTTTGGGCGCTTTTACATTCCCTACCCAACTGCAAACCGCTACTGCACAAACGGCTGAGGCAAATCGCCCTTTGACTATCCGTGCTGATGTGCAAGAATATGACGCCAAAAACCAAGTAATCACCGCTCGCGGTAATGTGCAAATGTTGTATCCTTCTCGCCAACTTCAAGCAACATCTGCCCAAGCACAGTACTTTAGTAAAGAACGCCGAATTGATTTCACGGGTAACGTCTATATTTTGCAACAGGGTGGTAATAGTATTCGGGCAGAGAAGGTAACCTATTTAATTGATGAAGGGCGATTTGTCGCTCTACCTCAATCCAACCGTCAGGTAGAGTCTATCTACATGATTCAGGAATCAGAGAATAATGCACAAACTGCGGCACCTGCCCCACAGACACCAGCATTCAAGCCTTCTAATTAGCATTTACCACCAAGAAAGGGTGCCTCCAGCGTGAAAATTGTTTTAGAGAATATTCACAAATCTTACGGTAAACGAGTAATTGTCAATCGTGTAAACCTTTCTGTTGCTCAGGGCGAAATCGTTGGTTTACTAGGCCCCAATGGGGCTGGTAAAACAACGACCTTTTACATTGCGACAGGTCTAGAAAAACCTAATCAAGGAAAAGTCTGGCTAGGTAATCTGGATGTTACGGGAATGCCAATGCATAAAAGGGCACGATTGGGTATTGGTTATTTAGCACAAGAACCAAGTGTTTTTCGTCAACTCTCGGTACAGGATAATATTCTGTTGGTGCTAGAGCAAACGAATGTGCCACGATGGGAGTGGTCAAGACGACTCACAACTTTACTGCGGGAGTTTCGGTTGGAAAAATTAGCCAATAGCAAGGGCATTCAACTTTCTGGTGGTGAGCGACGGCGGACGGAATTAGCAAGGTCTTTAGCGGCTGGGCAAGAAGGGCCAAAATTTTTACTTTTGGATGAACCATTTGCAGGAGTTGATCCGATCGCAGTTTCAGAAATTCAGCAAATTGTGGCACAACTGCGCGATCGCGGCATGGGAATCTTAATTACAGATCATAATGTCCGCGAAACCCTGGCCATAACCGATCGCGCCTACATCATGCGCGAGGGACAAATCCTCGCTTTTGGTGGTGCTGACGAACTCTACAGCAACCCCCTCGTGCGGCAATATTATTTAGGGGATAATTTTCAAGTCTAAATTCATAATTATTTAATTAATAATTTCAAAGGATATTTTGATTTCTATTCTTAAACATGAATTTATTAGTTAATTTTTTGCTATTTAAAATTAAATTTTGATACTAAATACAGTAGATATACTTTGCTTCACCAGGGTTGCCAATATTTAACTGTTAAACCGGCTTATGATATCAAAGAAGTTCACGTTTTTTTATAGTCTCCATTCGCTGTTGCCTTTTACGATCATGGATCGCTATCTTACCAGCGAATTGTTAGCGCCGTTTTTCTTTGGTGTCGGAGCATTTTCATCAATTGGCGTCACTATTGATGCTGTATTTGATCTGGTCAGAAAAATCGTAGAATCTGGGCTACCCATAGATATTGCTATTCAAGTTTTTTTGTTAAAGTTTCCCAACTTTATCGTTTTAGCTTTTCCCATGTCTACGCTGCTGGCTACTTTGATGACCTACAGTCGTCTTTCTAGCGAGAGCGAATTAATTGCCCTGCGTGGTTGTGGGGTGAGTGTTTATCGGATGGTGCTAACTGCTGTGATGTTGAGTCTTTTAGTCACAGGAATGACGTTTGTGTTTAACGAACAGATTGCGCCAGCAGCAAATTACCAAGCGGCGATGACTTTAGAGAAAGCTCTTAAATCAGACAAACCAACTTTTAAACAGCAAAATATTTTCTATCCTGAATACCAGGATGTTGTCCAGCCAGATGGTTCTAGGAGTAGGATATTGACACGCTTGTTTTACGCCGACCAATTTGATGGTAAGCGTATGACAGGTTTGACGATTATAGATCGCTCAACAAAAGGTCTGAATCAAATTTTGGTATCTGAATCTGCCCAGTGGAATCCTTCTCAAAATGTCTGGGATTTTTACAACGGCACGATCTATTTTGTCGCTGCCGATCGCTCCTATCGCAACATCGTTAGATTTGAACAGCAACAATTGCAACTACCGCGCACGCCGTTAAGTCTGGCAGAAAAAAGCCGAGACTATGGTGAAATGAATATTTCTGAAGCGTTAGATCAACTAGAAGTAGAATATCTTGGTGGCGATCGCCAAAAAATTCGTAAACTCCAAGTGCGGATTCAACAAAAAATCTCTTTACCCTTTGTCTGTGTAGTTTTTGGCTTAGTAGGCGCAGCGATGGGAAGCATACCCCAGCGGACCGGAAGAGGTACCAGCTTTGGGATTAGCGTCGTAGTAATTTTTTCGTACTACTTAATTTTCTTTATTAGTGGTGCGATCGCACAAGCAGGTGTCCTCTCTCCCTTTTTGGGAGCTTGGTTGCCCAACTTTGTTTTTTTGGGAATAGGTTTATTCTTATTGATGCGAGTTGCGAAACGATAAATTGAGGGACACGGGGAAATCAGAGGCAATTTTACCTTGTCCCCCTTGTCCCAATACGGTTCGGTTAAGGCAAAAGACGCGATGAATCGCCGTCTCTACAAT
>NZ_JBDNJQ010000245.1:0-8404 GCF_051172895.1 Nostoc sp. CALU 1950
GGGGGATCTAAAACTTTTGATACCGACAAGAGGACTTTTCAAACAACCTCTAAGACACGCTGAAATATTACTGTTTCACCGTCAAATATAATTCCGATACGATAATCACCTATACGAATCCGATAAATATCATCATATCCTTGAAACTTTTTGATATTACTAATTTCTTCAAAGTTAGCTATTTTTGGTATTTCTTCAAAAGCAAGTACTTTAATTGTCTCGTAGTAAGGTGTACTTTTGAGTGCTTTTAAATCTTTAATAAAACTGGATAAATACTGGGTATTCACTCTCTTTCTAATTCGGCTAATGCTTCATTAATATTTAATGGTATTTCTTGTTGCACTTCCTTTATTGCTAATATCAATCCTTCATCTTCAATCACTTCTAATAAGCGTAGATAGTCTTGAAAATCTATAACTACTTTACGAATGTTACCTTGAGTATCTGTGATTAATTCTTGAGCAAATGGGTATTGATTGGTTTTCATTTGGGTATTAGTGTTTGTAATCATAGAGAATTTGATTACCTTTACATAGTATAAGTATATAGGACTTACGAACTGTACAAATTCATTATCTTGTGCATTAACGAGAATATATTGTTTCAGGCTTTTATCAATCATCCTTGGATAAATAGCGATCGCCTAAAAAGTGTCGAAAAATCAAGGTTCAATGCCTGAAATAAGTACCACATATTTGGTATTTCCTGTTAATGCGTAAGTCCTATAGTCAATGAATTACAGCAAATTTTGTCAACCAACTGTTACATGAGACACCAAAAACATAACCCCTCTCCGCCACCGGAAAGGGGTTAATCACTGCCGAAACCCAGCACTATATTGTACAGACGCGATTAATCGCGTCTCTATTCAGCAATCTCTAATAAGCGTCCTGCAACTCATAAAAATCAGGCGAGATGTAATCCTTCCGCAAAGGCCAACCTACCCAATCTTCCGGCATCAAAATCCGCTTGAGATTTGGGTGTCCTTCGTAGATAATGCCGTACATGTCGTAAGACTCGCGCTCTTGCCAATCTGCGGTCTTCCAAATCCAGTACACAGAAGGCACTACAGGGTTTTCCCGTGGTAAGAACACCTTAACTCGAACTTCTTCGGGGCGATCGCTATTATCACCGACTTTAATCAAGTGATACATACTCACCAATTCTTGTCCTGGGCCAAGGTCAATACCACCTTGACACTGGAGATAATTAAACCCATAAGCATAAAGGGCTGTAGCGGTGGGAAGCAAGAAATCTGCCGCCACCTTAATTATCTCTACACCATTTTTGTCTGGTGCCAAAAACTCATGGTCAAAGCCATTTTCCGTCAACCACTGGGAAACTTTACCCGCTTGTACCAATGACTCTTCTTTCGCTGCTGGTACTGGTTTAGATTCTTCTTCAGCCACGGGTTTGTTCCTCCTTTTGCGCCTTTTCTGTCAGCAGTGCAGGTGGTATTGGCATACCAATCGCTTCCGCCAATTCCTTCGGTGGTGCATAGCGAGTGTCTGACTGCAAATACTTACCAGTTAAGATTTCTTCTACTGGCTTCAAATTATGAGTCGTGCTGTAATAGCGGTGAGTTTGCTTAATTTTATCCCGCTCTTGCATCGATTCATTGGAGATTTTCTTCCGCAGCTTAATGATTGCGTCGATAATTGCTTCTGGACGGGGAGGACAACCAGGCAAGTACACATCCACAGGAATCAGTTTATCGACTCCGCGCACTGCCGTAGGGGAATCAACGCTGAACATCCCGCCAGTAATTGTGCAAGCTCCCATCGCAATTACATACTTTGGCTCTGGCATTTGTTCATAAAGACGCACCAGTTGCGGAGCCATCTTCATCGTAATAGTCCCTGCCGTAATAATTAAATCGGCTTGGCGGGGGCTAGAACGGGGAATTAGTCCAAAACGGTCAAAGTCAAATCGGGAACCAATTAAAGCTGCAAACTCAATAAAGCAGCAAGCAGTACCAAACAGCAACGGCCACAGACTAGAAAGCCGCGCCCAGTCGTAGAGGTCATCAACCGTCGTCAAAATGACGTTTTCTGAAAGGTCTTGAGTGACATTGGTACGCTCAATGGGGTTGATGATTCGTTCTTTACCCTGGGTTGTTAAGTTAGAATTCAAGACCATTCCAAAGCTCCTTTACGCCATGCGTAAACTAAAGCGACTACAAGAATTGCAATAAAGACTAGCGCTTCAATAAAAGCCAATAGCCCCAAACGGTGGAAAGCTACCGCCCAAGGATACAAGAAAACAGTCTCCACATCAAAGACGACGAAGACTAGAGCAAACATGTAGTAGCGAATGTTGAACTGAATCCAGGCTCCCCCGATGGGTTCCATGCCAGATTCATAAGTGGTGCGACGTTCTGGAGCGTAACCACTGGGTCGTAGGAGCTTGGAAGCTGAGAGCGCTAAGGCAGGTACTAGGCTACAGATGATGAAGAAGCCTAGAAGGTACTCGTAACCGCTGAGGACAAACACAATGAGTATCTACCGCTTATGGAGTATTTTAAGTAGTGAGTTTTGAGTGCTGAGTGCTGAGTGCTGGTACTGAGTGCTGAGTGCTGAGTAGGAAATCTCACTTCTTTACTCAGAACTTTCGGAACTCGGAACTGTTTTACTCAACGCCCAATCCCTTAACTGCGTAACTTTCTTTTACATTATATCTGTTTGGTTTTTCTGAAATCTGGGAAACAGACGCACTTCAGGTATTTGATTCGCTTTTGCTAGTGATAGAAAAGTCTAACAATTATGTCATAATTTTTAACGTATATTTAAGATTTCTTCTCTGCGAGGCCTTAGCCATGAGCGAACCAGCTGTTGAGACTCCGGTGTTAGACCGCTACGAGTGTCGCGCCTGCGGTTATGTTTACGAACCTGAGAAGGGAGATGACAAGCATGATATTCCTTCCGGGGTACTCTTTGCAGAACTGCCCATAAATTGGCGCTGTCCAGTTTGTTCTGCTAAAAAGACCGCTTTTGCCAACATCGGCCCTGCCGGTACTGCATCCGGCTTTAAAGAAAATCTCGGTTATGGTTTGGGTGTTAACAACCTAACGCCAACCCAAAAGAATATCCTAATTTTTGGTGCTTTGGCTCTTGGGTTCTTGTTTTTTATCAGTCTTTACGGCTTACAATGACAGCCTTTAAGCAATTCCAAATAACGCTCTCTACCAGAGGCTTTACACTGCGCTAACAAAATTCAAAATGCAAAAGCCAGGACTTACCGAAGAAAGGCAGAAGGCAGGAGGCAGAGGGCAGGAGGTAAGAAGTATCAATTAAAACTTTAGTTCTGGGTCTAAAGCCCAGTTTAAAGCAATAATTATACTGAGACTGCTTGCAGCGATGTATAAAACGTCCTTGCTTCAATCCCACTCTTTTAAGGGTGGGTTACCTCCTGCCTCCTGCCTTCATCCTCCTGCCTCCTGAAAGCATCCTGGCTGCCAACTCCTACAAAAATTTAGAAATAACTAAGAAATACTGATGCATTCAATTGTGAAAGGTTGGCAACGAATATTTGCCTTGTTAATAGTAGTCGTGATGTGCATAGGTTGTAGCCAAGTTCCCTCTGTTAGCTACAACCCTTGGAAAGTAATTTCTGTGCCAACAGACTCGAATTTATTGGATATTGCTTTTACTGATAACCTTGAGCATGGCTATTTAGTCGGTAGCAATGCCACCCTATTGGAAACCAATGACGGTGGTAATACCTGGAAACCAATAACACTGCAACTGGATGAGCAGAAGTATCGCTTTGACTCAGTAAGTTTTGCAGGCAAAGAAGGCTGGATTGCCGGAGAGCCTGGACTTTTACTACACACGACCGATGAAGGTGCTTCTTGGTCGCGTATCCCCCTGAGCGAAAAGTTACCAGGTAGTCCGATCGCAGTTAAGGCGCTAGCAGACAATACAGCTGAAATGGCTACTGATGTGGGAGCCATATATAAGACCACAGACGGCGGCAAAAACTGGAAAGCCCAGGTGGAATCAGCAGTGGGTGTGGTGCGTAACTTGGAACGTTCTGCTGATGGTAAATATATTGCTGTTTCTGCTAAGGGTAGTTTCTACTCGACTTGGGAACCAGGGCAAGATGCTTGGGTTCCGCATAACCGCAATAGTTCTCGGCGTTTAGAAAACATGGGTTTTACGGAGAATGGGCAATTGTGGTTACTAGCTAGAGGAGGTCAAGTTCAGTTTAGTGACCCAACTAAACCTGAAGAATGGCAAGAGGCAAAATATCCAGAGTTATCCACCAGTTGGGGTTTGCTGGATTTGGCATATCGTACACCCGATGAAATTTGGGTAGGTGGCGGTAGCGGTAATTTGCTACGCAGTGGCGACGGTGGCAAAACCTGGGAAAAAGACCGTGACATAGAAGAAGTGGCTGCTAATTTGTACAAGATTGTGTTCTTAGAGCCAGAGCGGGGATTTATAATTGGCGATCGCGGCGTTTTGCTCAAATATCTACCAAATCCTGAAGCAGCTTAATGGGGACTGGGGATTGGGGACTGGGGACTGGGTACTGGGGACTGGGGACTGGATACGAGTTTTCCCAATACCCAATCCCCAATCCCCAATACCCAGTACTTATTTCTGAGAAGAACGTTGCAACTTGTAACTCTTTCTTAACTTTGTAGGATAATAAACTCTATAACATTCTTTGTGGAGGTAGGGATCTAAATGTCAGGTACCACTGGAGAACGTCCGTTTTCAGACATCATTACCAGCGTTCGTTACTGGGTAATTCACAGCATCACCATCCCAGCATTGTTTATTGCTGGTTGGCTATTTGTGCAAACTGGACTGGCTTATGATGCCTTTGGCACACCTCGTCCCAACGAGTATTTCACACCAGCACGCCAAGAAGTGCCCATTGTGAAGAACCGTTTTGAAGCGAAAAAACAAGTTGAACAATTTATTGGAAAGTAGTTTGAGATCATGACTAGCGGCAATAACATCAATCAACCAGTTACCTATCCAATTTTTACCGTTAGATGGCTGGCAGTTCACACTTTAGGTGTACCAACTGTATTCTTTTTGGGCGCGATCGCCGCAATGCAATTTATTCAACGTTAGGAGCAATTATGGTAGAAAGATCGCCCAATCCCAATAATCAGCCGGTTGAACTAAACCGGACTTCGCTATACCTGGGACTACTACTAGTTTTCGTTCTGGGGATTCTGTTTTCCAGTTACTTCTTTAACTAATTGGAACTACTGTTGTTAATCTTTGTTTATTGAACGTGTGTTGATTTGTTGTTAAGGGAGGAGAGAAGCTGTGTCTGGAAGTGGGAGAATTCCCCTGTGGGTCGTCGCTACGATCGCAGGTTTAGGTATAATTACAGTCTTGGGCATTTTCTTTTATGGTGCCTACGCCGGACTCGGTTCTTCGATTTAACATTAGTTAGTTTGAACCGAACACTATAAGTCAGAATTTTCCAGCATTTGTTGAGAAATCAACGTTAAAAAAACCGCCTGTCTCTATGAGATAGGCGGTATTAATTTTGCTTGATAGTCATTTGTCCTTTATCCTTTGTCATTTGTTTCTTGCAAATGACTAATGACTAATGACTATTGACTACATCAGCTGATATCGTCGCTTTCAATGTATAAAAATAGAAACGCGAAGGTTACAGCTGGTAAAACCCAACCAATGATGGGAACGAAGATAGAAGGCAAAAAGGAAGCTGCCATAGTAAAAGTTCCTGTTAAATAACACTACAATTCAAAATGAGCTTACTGCAAATCCTGCCAGATTTTTGAAATTCTAAAGATTTTTAACACAGCCCATGTTGAGAGTGGGGGGAAATGAGGGAGCAGGGGAAGCAGGGGACAAGGTTAAAGGATAAAGAAACAAACCTCTTCCCCCCTTCCCCCTTCCCCTTTACCCTTCTTCATAATGCCCAATGCCCAATACCTAAGTTACATACCCAGGAGTTCGTCTAGCTGCAAGTTTGGCAAGTCTGGAGGAATCACAGTTCGCACTATTGTAACTTTGTGACTCTCTTGTTGGGTTGTCAGATCAAGTGCGATCGCTTCCAAGCGAATTTCCAAACAGCCAAAGGGAATGTTTAATTGCGTAATTCCTTCCAACCCTCCTGATGCATTAGGTAGTAAATTTGTCAATAAATGGGGCCCATCTAGTAACCAGCGAGTTTGATAATCTTCAAGCCATAACTTGACAACAACTTGCGGAGGTACTTCAGGCAGTACTACGCGCACTATGACAAACTTGCCAGCGATTAGTTCGCCTTCTGGCACATGCAACTGTGGAATTGGCAAAGGCTTATTGGCTGCTGCAATTATAGGTAAGGAAGGGGATAAATCTAATAGTGCTTGCTCCTTTTCTTCAAAGAGGTAACTCCTCGTTGCATCGGCTTCTAGTTCACTATATGTATCATCTACAACGATTTCTTGCGCCAACCAAGCTGACGCTATATTTACTTTTATCGGAGGAGGGGGAGGCGGTAGTTGTGTTACCAGAGCCGATGAAAGTGTTGCTTCTTCTAATACTTTTTCTAGTTCCGTATTTTCTCCTATCCCCAGATCTACTTCCTGCGATGTGTCTACATCTTCCTCAAAGTTCCCCAGTTCGTCAACCAACCCTTGATCTTCTTTCCATGTTTCCTGTTCGTGCCATGTCTCAGTCAGGATAAGTTCTGAGTGGCCCCAATCTTCGCTCAGATTATTCTCCGTGTTGGTATCTAGATTTAAGGGCAAGTTGATATCAAGATTGGTAGTTTCTGCACTAAGAGAAACGGGTGTCTGCTGCGCTGAAACATAGTTATCGTAGTCTTGAAGTTGCAGATCATTGATGGATTCAGGCAAAGAGTATCCTTGGCTCTGCATCCACTTCCTGAGTAAAGGAGATGAGTAAAGATTGCCTGTTGTAATGAATTGTGCATTTTGCTGGGCTTCTACTTCAGCAACGGATTCTTCCTGAAATTGTGTATTTGGTTGGGCTTCCACTTCAGCAACAAATTCTTCCTGGAATTGTGTATTTTGCTGGGCTTCTACTTCAGCAACAGATTCTTCCTGGAATTGTGCATCACCTACTATTAATTCAGGTGTATTTTCATCTTCAGCTACAATTGCGTCCAACTGCGGGAAGTCTTCAGGCGCATGAACTTCCAAGGTATCTGCGGGGACATTGGTTTTTACTTCTTCTTCTGCATCATTTGGCAAAGCTTGTAGCCGTTTCAAGTATGGCAAAGTAGTGTCGAGTATTGGCATTCGACGTTGCCTGATGACCAACTGCTCCAAATTAATCGCAGCTATAGTAGCATCCTTGTCTAGAAGCTCCTCCTGTATAGTGGGTTCTGCAACAACATCTGTGGGAGAGTTTGCATCAGTTTGAATAGGAGGCAGTTTCGGCAATTGAGGCGAAGTGCCTGAAGTCTTTAACTTAGATGTTGTCCGCAGGGTGGCTTCTCGCAGAACTTGCAGATTAATTTGCGGTGGTAGGGGTGTGCTTGGGGATGGATTAAGTATCTGTGGCTGGTCTGTTTTTGGAATGTTGACCAGATTGAATAGTTTCAAATCAAGCTTAACAGGTGTCTCTGGTTCTGTGAAAGCAGCAGATGAGTCTGATGGTGTTATGGGGTCATTTAAGGATGTATTAGGTTTTGCTGCGGCTGTGATTGCCAGTAATTCCGTTACATCTGCTGTAATGGTGAAAGACTGACTAGCTAACTGGATAACTTCACCAGCATCGGTGAATTTACCATACAAACTAATATCTGCCAAAATTAACTTGGATTTACAGTCAGCAGGAATATCAATTGAGGTATTGATGGTGAAGGGTAATTCCTGATCTGGCAAGGATCGCCGTACCTGGGTCAAGATTTTCGACTCTAGGGGCGATCGCAGTTCAATTCCTAGTTCAATTGCTCGCAGGCTTTCTGGAGATAATGTTTCAGCCTGATCTAGATTTGTCTTTTCTTTGAGTTCTATGTGTCCATTGATTGTAAGAGCGTGTCCCCAACGAGCAATGTAAGTATCCTGATCTAAAGTTAGCTGTAATGGTGGCGGTGGTTGTGTTGCTAAAGAATCTGTAAGCTTTTCATCCTGGGGCAGCAGTTCAGAGGTGGGTAAAGCTAAATCTATTAAATTTTGTAAAATCTGCTCTGCCGTCTCACCTTTGAGCCACACAGGACTCACAGGCTCATTGATAACTATATCTTCATCTTCTTCCGTTTCATCTGACAGAACAGTGGTAGAGGGATTGCTGTGTGTAATAATTGCCAGTTCTGTAGAAATAGCGATCGCGTGATCAAACGTAATTACGGGTTCTGCTGGGGCAGTGTATTCTAAATTTTCTTCATCTGGCAGAACAATGGTAGTGGGGTTGCTGTGTAATTCTGCGGGAACAGCGATCGCGTGATCAAACGTAAT
>NZ_JBDNJQ010000246.1:0-8286 GCF_051172895.1 Nostoc sp. CALU 1950
ATCGCCGTCTCTACAAAAGACTGATTATTGTAGAGACGGCGATTCATCGCGTCTCCTGTCTTAATTCACGTCACGTTAAAAAATCAAGACTCCATCTCTGCCAATTCTAACCACCGTTCAGTCGCCACATCGATCGCGTGCTTGAGTTTTTCCACATGATCGTACAATTTCTGCACTTGGCTATAATTCCCCGGTGAGACATTCGCTAGTGTTTTCTCGGTTTCTGCCTTCTCAGCCTCTAACTGGGCAATTTTAACTTCCAACTGCTCAAATTCCTTTTTCTCCCAATTGGATAATCTCCGCCGCTTGGTATTCTCTGCATCCTTGGGTGAAGCTGCACCATTTTGGGTTTCAACATTTTTCGGCTTTTCCTTAGCGTTAGCAGCCTGTAGCTGTGCCTCTTCAGCCTTCTTATAGTCCAGATAAATCGAGTAATTACCTGGATATTGCCGCAGATTACCGCCTTCCTCAAAAGAAAATACTGTGTCGATGGTGCGATCGAGAAAGTAGCGATCGTGAGAAACTACAATTACACACCCAACAAAATCTTCTAAATAATCCTCTAATACTGCCAAGGTCTGAACATCTAAATCGTTTGTCGGTTCATCTAAAATCAAGACATTGGGCGCACTCATCAAAACCCGCAACAGAAATAAACGGCGTTTTTCACCACCCGAAAGTTTACTAATTGGGGCATACTGTTGATTACCAGGAAACAAAAACCGCTCCAACATTTGAGAAGCAGTAATTTGAGTTCCATCGGTAATTTTGATAAATTCTCCTTCTTCTTTGATGTAGTCAATCACGCGCTGATTTTCATTCAATGCTGTGAGCAATTCTTCAGAATGTTGGTCAAAATAACCGATGTGAATTGTTGTCCCAACTTCTGCAACACCTGAATCTGGCTGAATCTGACCAGTAATAATATCCATTAAAGTGGATTTACCAGCACCGTTAGCGCCGATGATTCCAATGCGGTCTTCTGGACTAAATTCGTAGGTGAAATTATTAATTAGGGTGCGCCCATTGTATGCTTTGGAAACGTTATTTAATTCAATAACCTTTTTGCCAATGCGACGACCAACTGTCGAAATATCAACTTTACCCTGAACTTGTTTAAATTCAGTATCCCGCAGAGCGTGAGCGCGGTCAATTCTAGCTTTTTGCTTAGTACTTCTGGCTTTCGGCCCTTTTTTCAGCCATTCCAACTCGCGGCGCAATAAGCCTTGGTGTTTTCGTTGACTACTTACGGCAGATTCTTCAGCTAGAGCTTTCTTTTCGAGGTAATATGAATAGTTACCTGAATAGGTGTAAATGTCGCCTCGGTCGATTTCAATGATTCGATTGGTGACACGATCTAGAAAATAGCGATCGTGAGTTATCAGAAAAAGTGCGCCGCGATAGCGATTCAAATAACTTTGTAACCATTCTACAGAGAGAGCATCTAGATGGTTTGTAGGCTCATCCATGAGCAAAACATCTGGTTCTGATAGCAAGGCTGATGCTAAAGCAATGCGCTTGCGATAACCTCCAGATAAAGTGCCTATCTTGGCATCAAAGTCAGAAATTCCTAATTTTGTCAGGATGATTTTGGCATTAGTTTCTAGTTCCCAAGCATCATTTGTATCCATCTGTTGCATCACCACAGAAAGGCGAGACATCAGTTGACTATCATCTGGATAGTGAGCCAATTTATCTGAAAGTTCTTCATACTCACGCACTATGGCAATATGTTCGCCACTGTCAGCGAAAACTTGCTCTAAAACTGTGTGATTTTCATCTAAATCTGGTTGCTGGGGTAAGTAGATAATTTTAGAACCGGAGTTGATTAAAATTTGACCACTATCAATCGATTCTAACCCCGCGATCATTTTTAATAGGGTTGATTTTCCAGAACCATTAGTACCAATTAAACCAACTTTATCGGTAGCATCGAGGCTAAAGCTAGCATCTTTTAAAATTTCCTTGATGCCAAAGTCTTTTTTAACTGACTGTAGTGTAATAATACTCATAAGATTGAAGTCATTAATTATTTTTCATTAGTGAGTAGGCAAGGCAATACCCTACCTACATTGCCGAATTCTATACAAATAAGTCCAAGGGAAGGTGTCCATACATTTCGTTGATTCCATCTTCGTCATAAGACTGGCAAGATACTAATACACCGCGATGATGTCCATCATAGGAATCTAGATAACACAAGCCATTTTTGCCATTTAATTTGATATAAACTGGGCCTTCAGGTGTAGATAAATTGTTTGGTGGTTCATAACCTAACGCCAGAGAATAGGTTTTCATTGCCAATATTCCTTCTTCTGCTGTATCAGCACAAATTCCTAAAATTTGGTAATCAGCAAGCTTGGTGATCAAAATTAGGGCATTACGAATTACTACTTTTTCTGATGAGTTGAGGATAGGGGCAATGTCTAGACAGTTGAATTTGTTCAGTAATTTTTTCGCTTCTTCGGCGGTGAGATTTTGAGGATTGGAGGTTGACATAAACTTCGATTATTGTCTTGTTGGTTTTTCTGTTGTGTTGGAGTTGGGGCTAGCCCAACTTATACAATCTTGGATTTCAGATTGGCAATTGTCCAAGTGTTGTAAAATTTCTCTGAGATCAGAGCAAATTCCATGTATTTTAGAGCTTGTTATCTCATGCCCACTTCCCTTTTACGGCTGATTTTGGACATTCCCAAGGTTGAATATGAAGGGGACGCCGTTTTTTGAGTCGCTACCCATAACGAGGACTTTGGGCATTTGAGCGCCGCCAGTTTTCCAAGCTTCAATTGCTTCTTTTTGCAGAACTAACTGCCCTCCTTGGGCTTTGAGTGTCTCTGCTAAGAGTCTTTGAGCTTCTGCTCTACCTTTGGCGCGATTAATGTCTGCTTGTGCTTCTTGTTCAGCTTCACGTGCTACATAAACGGCTCTTTGCGCTCGTTGTTCAGCAATTTGTTTTTCTTCGACTGCTCTGGCAAATTCTGGCGAGAATGCTAAATCAACTACGCTAGTATCTAATACAATTATCCCATATTTGTCTAAGCGATCGCCTAACGCTTGATCAAAGTCTTCTTTTAATTCACTTCTTTTGGTAATCGCTTCTTCTACTGTTCTTCTAGCTGCGGCAATTTTAAATGCTTCTTGTGTCTGAGGGGCAATGATTTTTGATACAATATTTTCTAATGTTCCTTGTTTCCTTCTTACTTCAACTACCTTTATCGGATCAAGGCGAAAGTTAATCGCAAATCTTGCAGATAAGTTTTGCAAATCCTTAGTAGAACTCTCTGCTGGGACTTCAAATTTTTGCACTGTTAAATCATACACATCTATCACGGTGATAAAAGGCGGTTTCACGTGAATACCTTCCAATAAAGCGCCATCTCTGGCTTTACCCAAGATGCTGATCACTCCTGCTTGTCCTGGGTTAATAATGATAAAGGAGTTTAACCCGATAATCACTAGTATTGCTAGCACAATTCCCAAAACTGTGGTTTGCCAATTTCCGAATTCCTGATTTTTCAAGTTCTTCTCTCCAATATTGAGTGCTGAGTGCTGAGTGCTGAGTGCTGAGTTAGGAGTTAGGAATTAGGAATTAGGAGTTAGGAGTTAGGAGTGATTATTCTACTTATTGTCTCCTTTTCCCAGTCCCCAATCCCCAGTCCCCAGTTCCCAGTCCCCAATTTAAGTGTCTCATTAGTCTGTCTGAATCAATCTTCAGACTCAGAACTCAGGACTCAGAACTTTGTTCCGTGGTAATATCAGTGACACAAAACCGCAAAAAGCCGTGGCTACTGCATTCAAATCTCTTCGGGCATCAAGAAGGCGTAAACATTCAACGCATCCTCTCCAGCGTTTGCTTGAGTATGGACACCAGTATCGTAAACAAATTTGGCTGGCAACTACTTATTCTATCCTCAATAAATTTTTCGACTTGGCACCACCCGGCTTAATTGGCGTTGCGGTGGATGTGGTAGTCAAGCAGCAGGATTCCATAATTGCACAGTTAGGGGTACGCGATGTCTTTCAACAATTTTTGATTATTTCTTTTCTGACTGTCATCATTTGGATACTAGAATCGGTTTTTGAATACGCCTACGCTCGACTTTGGCGGAATTTGGCTCAGAATATTCAGCATGACTTGCGTTTGGATGCATACAAACATTTGCAAGAGTTGGAATTGGCTTATTTTGAAGAACGCAGCACTGGCGGTTTAATGTCTATCCTTAGTGATGATATTAACCAGTTAGAGCGGTTTTTGGATGGAGGAGCGAATGATATTATTCAAGTTTCCGCAACTGTTCTCATTATTGGCACAGCTTTCTTTATTCTGGCTCCTAGTGTAGCGTGGATGGCTTTATCGCCAATGCCATTTATCCTCTGGGGTTCTTTTGCTTACCAACGACTACTTGCGCCTCGCTATGCTGATGTCCGGGAAAAAGTAAGTTTTCTCAATTCGCGGTTGTCAAATAATATCAGCGGAATTACTACTATTAAAAGTTTCACTGCTGAAACTTATGAAGCTTCTCGTTTGGAATTAGATAGTGATGCTTATCGCCGCAGCAATTCCAAGGCAATTACTCTTTCTGCTGCTTTTGTACCGTTAATTCGGATGCTGATTTTGGTGGGTTTCACGGCATTACTGTTATATGGCGGGATGGCAGCGGTTTCTGGAAAAATGTCTGTTGGTGCTTACAGTGTATTAGTATTTTTAATCCAGCGTTTGCTGTGGCCTTTAACTAGATTAGGCGAAACCTTTGACCAATATCAAAGGGCAATGGCTTCTACTAATCGAGTCATGAATTTATTAGATACTCCTGTAGCGATTCATACAGGAAATGTCGCTTTACCTGTGGATGAAGTGCGCGGTGAAGTGCAATTTAAAAATGTTTATTTTGCCTATAAAGATAGATTTGCAGTGATTAAAAATCTGTCTTTGGATATTCCGGCGGGGAAAACTATTGCAATTGTCGGTTCCACTGGTTCAGGTAAAAGCACTTTAGTCAAACTTTTATTGCGGTTGTATGAGATACAAGCTGGAGGCATTACTCTCGATGGGATTGACTTGCAAAGTTTGAATTTACAGGATTTACGCCGCTGCATTGGTTTGGTGAGTCAAGATGTCTTTCTATTTCATGGCACTGTAGCGGAAAATATTGCCTATGGTAGCTTTGAGACTACAGAGCAAGAAATCATCACGGCGGCGAAGGTAGCCGAGGCGCACGAATTTATTATTAACTTGCCCCAAGGTTATGAGACAATTGTGGGGGAAAGAGGACAAAAGTTATCTGGTGGACAAAGACAACGGATTGCGATCGCACGGGCAGTCTTAAAGAATCCCCCCATTTTGATTTTAGATGAAGCTACCTCGGCGGTGGATAATGAAACAGAAGCGGCAATCCAGCGATCGCTAGAACGGATTACAGTAGATAGAACTACAATTGCGATCGCTCATCGTCTTTCCACCATCCGCAATGCCCATTGCATTTATGTCATGGAACATGGGAAATTAGTAGAGTCGGGAACCCATGAGCAATTGCTGGAGAAAGACGGGATTTATTCCGGCCTCTGGCGTGTACAGTCAGGTTTAAGATAAGTTTCGCCTATTGTCTGTGTCTTCATTACGAATTATTTATGTTTTTTGGTAATAGTCAACCAGAATCAGGTGATACTAAGTGGCGTCGCCAGTTGGATAAGTTTGTCAAAGCAAATCAGCAAGAATTGGCGGCGCTGTTTTGGGGATTGTGGTTAGCAAATGGTGATAGTCAGGGTACTGTTGGTATTGATTTGCAACCAACGCCGCATTTTGTTTATTGTCCGAAAGAACAGATAGAGAATTTAAATATTAGAGTTGAGAATCGGCTTCAGGAAATTTTGGGGATTGTGGAGAATCACAAACCGGATGTGGAAGTTGTGATGATTGGGATTGGGAAGGGGGAAATTAAGTTAATTCAGTTTGCACCGGAACCAGCGCCACCGATTTGTTTTGAGGAAGTTGGGAAGGATGTAGATGGGTTATTGGATGTGCTGGAAGAGAGGATGAGGGAGGAGATTGTTTTTTAACGCAGAACATCACGATTCAAATATTTGTCTCACTTCCTCTAGAGTTTCAGCTATGAGAATAGAACGTTGAATTGCCTTGAGTTCTTCAATATCAGATTTTTGAGAAATTTGTGGCATGAAATTCAATCCTTCATTGCCGAATTTTACTTCTAAGGTTAATTCGATGCTCGATAGCCTATCTTCTCGTTGTGCGCGTTGACATATTTCTTCATACCAGGGCGAAGAACGTAATACTGTCATATCCCACCTCATAATTTGTTGGACTAAAGCACTATCTAATACAAACGTAGCAAAAAATGCTAAGACCGTTTCAAGTTGATTTAATTGTTCATCCGTTTGCAATAAACGCAATGCTTCTCGGATTGTAGGCTCGTTTCCACCACCTTTAAGAATTGGAACAAATGGAAGTAACGAAGGTAAGGGTTGTTCAAAGGCGATGCTAACATCTACTTCCCAGAGATTAATAACGCGATAATCTTGGCGTACTTGTAACCCAGCAATATTAGACTCGTATTGTGTGGGTATTTCTACATCACTCGTTTTGAGGATATTGATTAGTACGGGATAAGTTGGTAATTTATATTTTTCTTCTGCCAACCCTGCATAGGCACGCATCCGTCTTGGCATTTCGGGTTTATAGCGCAATTGCAATTCATTGAGAACGAGAAATTTTCCATACTCTTGACTTTCGACGCGGATAAGTACATCACTTTCTCTACTAATCCACTGAAATTCAGAATTGAGGATTTCCCCGGCAACGACATCAGGAATTTGTGTTACCCATTTTACCCAATTGTTAGGTGCGAGACTAATTAAGCGTTTGGTGCTGACATCAGCAGGTTTTGACATGGAAATAACGGATGCACTCAAGAACTGCAACTCATGATACTTGATGTAGTTTAGTAATATTTGGTAGATCGCACCTCATTTTAGACTCTGAATAGGAACGAAGTCTTCTCTACGAGACGCTACGCGAATGACGGGCTACGCCTACGCCTTCACAACACCATCATTCCACCTCAAAACAGAAAAGTTTTCACTTGAAACAAGAACATTCTCGTTTGGAACACGAAACTTCGAGTTCAGAACACCATCATTCCACCTCAAAACAAGAACATTTTCGTTTGAAACAGGAAAGTTCTTATTTAGAACAAGAACGTTCTCACTTGAAACAGAAACATTATTGTTTTAAACATAAAACTTCGAGTTCAGAACACGAAACTTGGAGATTAAAGCTTGATTGATGAGGTTGGGAACTTGAATTTTGCTATTGTGATTAAAGAAAATCGCGCAAATCTTCTAAACTTTTACGCACAGCAGCAGTATTAGGATGATTTGCGCCTAACCGTCGCTCAAAAATATCTAATGCTTGCATGTACAAAAGTTCCGCTTCGCTGTATCTGCCTTGGTCACAGTAGAGTGCCGCTAGGTTCTTGAAGCTGTGTGCGACATTTTCATGTTCATCTCCCAGCAGCTTGCGCCTGAGTGCCAAAGCTTTGATGAAAAGGGTTTCTGCTTCGCTGTATCTGCCTTGGTCACGGTAGAGATACGCTAGGTTATTGAGGTTAGTGGCGACATCTTGATGTTCATCTCCCAGCAGCTTGCGTTTGAGTTCCAAAGCTTGGATGTAAAGGGGTTCGGCTTCGCTGTATCTGCCTTGGTAGTTGTAGAGTAATGCGAGGTTGTTGAGGGTTTGTGCGACATCTGGATGTTCATCTCCCAACAACTTGCGCGTGAGTTCTAAAGCTTCGATCAAAAGGGGTTCGGCTTCGCTGTATTTGCTTTGGAAGCTGTAAATTAACGCTAGGTTGTTGAGGGTTTGTGCGACAAATGGATGTTCTTTTCCCAGCAACTTACGAAAGAGTGCCAAAGCTTGGATAGCAAAGGGTTCGGCTTCGCTGTATCTGCCTTGGTAGTTGTAGAGTCCCGCTAAGTTGTGGAGGCTTTCTGCGACATCTGGATGTTCATCTCCCAGCAGTTGACGCCTGAGTGCCAAAGCTTGGATGTGAACAGGTTCGGCTTCGCTGTATCTGCTTTGGAAACTATAGAGTACCGCAAGGTTGTTGAGGCTAGTAGCGACATCTGGATGTTCATCTCCCAGCAGGTTGCGCCTAAGTGCCAAAGCTTGGATGTAAAGGGGTTCAGCTTCCCTGTATCTGCCTTGTAAACGATAAAGTACCGCAAGGTTGTTGAGGCTAGTAGCGACATCTGGATGTTCATCTCCCAGCA
>NZ_JBDNJQ010000247.1:0-8241 GCF_051172895.1 Nostoc sp. CALU 1950
TTAACATATTTTGGGCTGTTTTTATCGGATTTTTCTTAACATTCAACACTTTTGACTGTAAACCAAATTATTGGAGATTCACAAAAACAGATTTATGGTAACTTTGGCAAACGTTTTTTTGCCTGGATGATGGCTCAAAGTAGCAGCACGTATGATCAAATTGTAGGCGATCGCAAACGTTCTCTTTTTGCCAATCTTCAAGGTAAAGTGTTAGAAATAGGCCCAGGAACAGGCCCTAACCTTCCCTACTATCCTAAAGATATCCACTGGATAGGAATCGAGCCAAACCCACACATGCATTCCTATCTGCAAAAACAAGCAGAAAAGCTGGGTTTAAACATCGACCTTCGCATTGGTAATGCTGAATGGCTAGATGCTGAAGATAATAGCATAGATACTGTTGTTAGTACCTTAGTTTTGTGTTCAGTGCCGAATATAGATTATACATTACAGGCAATTTTAAGAGTCCTAAAACCAGGCGGACGCTTCTTATTTATTGAACATGTTGCCGCACCTCCAGGAAGTTTCTTACGACAACTACAAAGCACAATTCGTCCGATTTGGAAAGTGATAGGTGATGGTTGTCATCCAGATAGAGAAACTTGGATAGCCTTAGAAAATGCTGGTTTCACTAGTGTGAATTATGAGCGATTTGATGCACAATTGCCAATTGTCAGCCCTCATATTATCGGCGTAGCGACAAAGTGAAAAAGTTTTTTGAGGTTATTGAATAAAAGTATGAATAAGCCCCAGGTTTGAGCCGTGGGGTTTCTGACATTAGAGATTTTATGGATTTTCGCGCAGGAAAGTGCCAATCTGATCTAGTTCCTGCTGATTGAGACGAAATTCCCCAGCACCGATGATTCCTTCCACCTGCTTTGGATTGCGTCCGCCAACGATCGCAGCTGTCACCGCCGGATTGTTTAAAGTCCAAGCGATCGCTACCTCACCGGCCGAGCGATCGTGTTTTTGAGCAATGTGCTGCAACACCTCGACTAGCTTCAGGTTACGAGATAGGCGTGGCTCCTGAAATTCACTGCTATTCTTACGCCAATCATCATCTGGGAAATTGGCAATTCGCTCAGGTGTCATCTTTCCTGTGAGCAAGCCAGATTGCATCGGTGAATACACAATCACACCTATGTTATTTTCCTGACAAAAAGGCAGAATCTCCTTTTCAACATCGCGCTTCACCAGTGAATAAGGTGGTTGCAATGAAGTTACTGGTGCAATCTTCTGGACACGTTTCAACTGTTCTACATTAAAGTTTGAAACCCCGATATAGCGAACCTTGCCTTCATCCTTAAGCTTGTTAAGAGTTGTCCAGCCTTCTTCAATTTCTGAGTCAGGATTAGGCCAGTGGATTTGGTAAAGATCAATGGTTTCAATATCGAGTCGGCGTAGACTAGCTTCAACCTCACGCCGCACAGAATCCGCCTTCAGGCTGCGACCAATTTCACCCTTTTCATCCCAGATCATTGAACATTTAGTGAAAATGTAAGGGTGACTAGATCGACCTTTGAGTGCCTTAGCCACAACCTCCTCCGAATGTCCCAAACCATAGACAGCTGCGGTGTCAATCCAATTAACGCCGAGGTCGAGAGCGCTATTGATCGCTGCGATCGATTCCTGATCATCCTGCGCTCCCCAACCAAAAGCCCATCCACCTCCACCGATCGCCCAAGCACCAAAGCCGATTGGGGTAATGTGAAGCTCCGAATTACCAAGCTGTTTGGTTTGCATATCTACTTTCTTCAAGAATTTGTCAAATGCTAGTCTAAGCTGCAAATATTTTCTCAACAGCTATCTGAGGTGTGAATTACTACTAGTGTAAACACAACGGACAAGTACTAGTTGTGTAGCATTACCGAAGAAGAATTCAGCAATTTTTGAGCCAGAATCCAGAATGGATTCTGTGCGACTGGATGGAGAATCGAGGATGTGCTTTTCAGATGGGAGCAAATTAGGCGATCGCCTCGAAAAGAAAACTTTTTGGTCGTGCGTCAACAGATAACCTAACCCGGATTTCTCACCACACCTCTCAAAGCCTGCGCTTGTGCAGGGGAGCAAGGGAGCAGGGGAGAGTTCAATGTGCCAAGTTCAATGTTTTGTTCAAAAATCAAATATGATTCCTATAGCAACTCAGCTTATTAAAAAATAGAAAGTATATAAAGCAAAGAATAAACGAATTTTACAAAAAAAGGAGTTCTATATCGCATGGCGGAGGAAGGAAAAATATTTTGGATTCAGACATTATAGAACTCAAAAAATTTGTTCAATCATTTATTCAAGTCATGATAAGACGTAAAAATGAATTTCAAGCTCGTAAAGATGTTTTGGAATGGATAGATGACCAAAAATTAAGCTGAAAGTATTCGTTACGTTATTATAAATTACGAATTATTTAAATTTTTCGCAATAATTCCCGAATAGCGATGTCTACGACGGGCTACGCCTACGCACAATCAGGGAAAGCTAAAGGTGAAATTGTCACATCCTCTGCAAGTATGCTCTCACTGTGATATCCGTCTGGACTAGGGAGACGATACATATACAACTTGCGTCCATTAACATCTAAAATCCAGTACTCAATAATACCTGACTTAGAGTATGCGTTCGCTTTTACTTCTCGATCATATTTGAGACTGGAATCAGCTATTTCAATCAGTAAAAACACTTCGGAAGCATTGGGATGGTGATCCTCATAATCTAATGGATTCAGCTTCACCACTGAAATATCTGGTTCTGGTTCCGAGTAATCATCAAGTTGGACTGGTGACTGGATTCTTAATAAAACTTTGTCCCCCAAACGTTGACGTAATAACCTTTCTGTGCGGGTAATTGCTGATTCGTGAGCAGTACCTTTTGCTGACATTCTGATAATTTGTCCCGCGATTAATTCTAAACGTTCTTCAGGATGAAAAATACCCATTTCCGCCATTTTGTGATATTCTCGAACACTAATTAGGCGAATATTGGTGAGCATAAGATTCACGTTAACGTCCTAACATTTTATCCCGCAGATGTTTAATGCGATGTCTACGACGGGCTACGCCTACGTGCTAAAGGTTAGGCTGCTGGTGCTACAACCTCTGAAGCAACTCATCATACTCTGCATGTGCGCCAATCCAGAACCAGTAAATGTGATCATCCTGCAACAAGCCAAGAACGCGGTAGTCTAAACTAACACGAGCCGAATAGATTGGTTGGCGCTGGCTAACTCGTTTGAACTAAAGACTATTGTGGTAAGGGTCTGAACGCCAAAGAGCATAAGCTTTGGCAGCTTGTTCTTGAACTGATGCAGGAAGCTCATCAAGTTTCTTGCGAAATACCTTTGTAACACTTGACTTCATTGCTCAGAAGAAAAAACGTCAGCGAGAGGAGTGATGTCGCCAGCAGTAATTTCCTGCCTTACCATATCAGCTAGACGATCCCACTGAGCATCTGTTGTAGATTCAAACTGAGTCTTCCATCTTTGCTCATCCTCTATCTCGGCAAGGAGACGAGCAGCGATCGCATTCTGTTCGGCAACAGGTAGAGTTTTCAGTTGCGCGATCGCACGCTCAAGTAACTCAGTCATGGCTACCACACTCTTAAAACGTAAATGGTATTAGCTAGCATGTACATCTGCATTAATTGCATTCACAATGTTTTGGAAAGACACGGATTGCAGAACAGATAAAAGGTTCACCGCTTTAGTCAATAAATAGGGCGTGTCTTCGTAGTCATCTTGACTGGGCAAGACAATTTGAATCGGTTTGCCTCGATCATCCACGCCCTTTTCAAACACGATTAAGCGTGGATTGGGATGGCTGATTGCTATCCAGTGATTTTGCTGGAGATAGTTGACCACTTTAGCGACACGAAGCTCCTGAACTTGGGCGTAATTTGACAAGACTTCAGGGGTCATGACCACTCTCCTGTTTTGACATTCTCCATTAAGGTTAGCAAAGATTCTGGGGTGAGGCGTTGCGATCGGGCAATTCGGATTCTGACAGACTGGCGATTTTCACTGAGGTTGCCAGTGAGGTATTCCCAGTAGCAAGTTCCTTGCAGCCTGAGTTCTGATTCTTCGCAAATTAGCCATTGAGCAGAATCAGAGGGTAGCGCTAAAAGAATTAGGATACAGGGTATTGCGGCTCTCATGCTGCGCCTGAGAATCAAGTCATTGTAAGTTTTTGCTTCTAGATCATAGATGACATAGGTCGAGTCGAGTTGCCATTGAGTTGAGGCTTTGAGTTGAAAACTAAGGGAAAAGCCAGACTCGACTCGGCGATTTTGACGCACAATTACTTCATCAAAACTACCATCTACGCCATAGTCATATTCCCGAATAGCTAAGTTGAGTCCGGCACGTCCGGCGATCGCACGGACATAAGCCCGGCTTAACGCTTCAGCAATATGTTGGTCAGTTAACACAGTTGAATTAAAGCCTCATCAAGCATAAGTACTTTTTTTTGTTAACGTCCCAACATTTTATCTCGCAGATGTTTAATGCGATCGCGCAATTTCCCCGCCTCTTCAAATTCTAGTTTCTTCGCCGCCTCTTTCATCTGCGCTTCTAACAGAGTAATCAACCCTGGAATCTGTTCTAATGGCAGTTCATCTATATGTTCATCTACAACTTTCAAGTCAGTTGCATTTAACCGTCGAGATACATCTAAAAAAGCCAAAATCGCATTACTTGATTTTTTGACAATTGGTTGTGGCGTAATTCCATGCAGTCGATTATGTGCCGTTTGAATACCACGCCGTCTATCTGTTTCATCAATAGCTTTAATCATGCTACCTGTCATATTATCAGCATACAAAATTGCCTGTCCCTGGACGTGACGCGCGGCTCTACCAATAGTTTGAATTAAGGAACGCTCGGTTCTCAAGAAACCTTCTTTATCTGCATCCATAATTGCTACTAAGGAAACTTCGGGTAAATCCAAGCCTTCCCGCAGCAAATTCACGCCAACCAAAACATCAAATTTCCCCTCGCGCAAGTTCTGTAAAATTTCAATGCGCTCAATAGAAGTAATTTCGGAATGTAAATACCGTACTCTGATACCGTGGTCTTGCAAATATTCGGTTAAATCTTCCGCCATTCGCTTGGTTAATGTGGTGATTAACACTCGTTCATGGCGATCGGCTCTATCTTTAATTTCTCCCAACAAATCATCAATTTGTCCTTCTGTGGGACGCACAGAAATTTCTGGATCAACCACCCCAGTTGGTCTAATCACTTGTTCAACTACATGATCTTCAGAAATTTCTAATTCCCAATTTCCGGGAGTTGCGGAAACAAAAATACACTGATTTACCTTTTGCCAAAATTCCTCGGCTTTCAAAGGACGGTTGTCAGCAGCGCTAGGAAGCCGAAATCCATGTTCAATTAAAACTTTTTTTCTAGCTTGATCGCCGTTATACATACCGCGAATTTGGGGCACGGTTACATGAGATTCATCGATAATTAACAGCCAATCTTTAGGAAAATAATCAATTAAACATTCTGGTGATTCTCCAGCTTGTCTTCCTGCTAAGTGACGGGAATAGTTCTCAACTCCGTTGCAGTAACCTACTTCGCGCAGCATTTCTAGGTCATAGCGTGTGCGTTGATCTATGCGTTGGGCTTCTAATAGTTTCCCAGCTTGTTCTAAGTCTAGTTTTTGCTGTTTTAATTCGGCTGCAATATCATTACAAGCTACTTCTAACCGTTCTTCTGGGGTGACAAAGTGACGCGCCGGGTAAACATTCACCGCTTCCAAACTCTTGAGAATTTCGCCTGTCACCGGATCAATGTAGCGAATGGCGTCAATTTCATCACCAAAGAATTCGACGCGAATAATTCGGTCTTCATAAGCTGGGCCAATTTCTAAGACATCACCCCGGACGCGAAATTTTCCCCGACCCATTTCGATGTCGTTGCGGCTATATTGAACGTTGGCCAAATCCCGTAAAATTTGGCGCTGATTCACTTCCATACCTATCTGAAGGGGGATGGCAGCTTTCAGATATTCTGCTGGCATTCCTAAACCGTAGATGCAACTGATGGAAGCAACGACAATGACATCACGGCGTTCAAAAAGCGATCGCGTCGCTGAATGCCGCAACATATCTATTTCATCATTAATCGCCGCCGTTTTTTCAATATAAGTGTCGGTAACGGGAATATACGCTTCTGGCTGATAATAATCGTAGTAGCTGACAAAATACTCTACTGCATTGTTGGGGAAGAAATCCCGCAACTCGTTACAAAGCTGTGCAGCCAAGGTTTTGTTATGCGCCAAGACTAAAGTAGGCTTGCCAATTTTCTCAATAACTGCTGCTACCGAAAATGTCTTGCCAGTTCCAGTGGCTCCTAGTAAAGTTTGATAACGGTTGCCTGATTGGATACTAGCAGTTAGTTGTGCGATCGCTTGTGGTTGATCGCCTGTGGGACTAAAGGGAGCTTGAAGACAAAATTCTGTCATACAGTTTTGCTGGAAATACCCTATCTCATGGTGACAATTTCGCCCTGTATCCATTGTAGCTGGCTTATCAGACCATATAAATGGCAATAATTTTTTACAAAACTTATTAATTAAAATTTACTTATGTATCAGTTTTAAAGATACTTATATCTATGTGAGGTTTTTTAAGGTTAAACTTTAATATATATGGGAAAAAATTTCATCTTTCCTTAATTATTGTAAAATTCAATTAACAAACCAGAGGTCTTCGTTTATGACTATTAGCAGCGCTGGCAAAGCAATCAATTCTCGGCAAAAGCCTGCCAAGTCTCCAGGGGAAACTACAGAGGAAGTTGAAAATCAACAAGACCAGAGCTTGAATGCAGATAAAGTCGAGGAAGTTACTGAACTGCCAGTGGGAGCTTCTGGAACACTCGCCATTTCTGGAATTCGTCCCATAGGCGCTAGCGACTTAGAAGTTGCTGAACACCTGTCAATTGCTGGGGTGCGCCCTGTTAGCATCAGTACCTTGGAAGTAGTTGAAACCTATAACTCGATGGGTATTCGTCCAATTGGCGCTAATACATTCCAAGTCGTTGAAAGTATAAATCTCTCTGGGATTCGTCCAATTGCCTCAAGTTCATTGGTGATTTCTGACGGCTATTCATCATTCGGTAATCGTCCCATAGCACCAAATGAGATTGACAATTCTGAAACCCTGATGGGTTTTCTAGATTAGACAAAGAATATCACCATATACTTTATTAACCCAGTTTCTATACGAAACTGGTTTTTTTATTTAAACATTCAAAAGTAGAAATTACTATATTTGCATTTATTCTATGTCTTTTAGCATAGGTAACTAAACTATTATTACTTTATTTTATATTCAACCAACAGCCAGAACACTTACTACAACTACCTTTCTTAATTACGAATTACGAATTACGAATTACAAATTATTTAATATGTCTTGTGGTGGAAGGCTTTAGCAAAAAGTTTAAGCTACTGTGTAAAGGTAATCACAAAGGATTTCAAAGTTAGGTTTATAGCTTTGAAATGAATTTTTAATTAAATCAGGAGTACAAAATGAGCATAGAAGATCGCGCTAAAGCTGCTGCTAAAAATGTTGAAGGTAAAGCCCAAGAAGCATTAGGAAATGTCACTGGAGATCCAGAAGATAAAGCCAAAGGTAAAGCAAAGCAAGCTGAAAGCGAAGTACGTCACGGAATTGAAGACGTAAAAGATAATGTAAAGAAAAATATTGACTAACAATTCATAAACTTTTTGCAGAAACTTTAGGGATATTAATGGGATGGATTCCATTTTTGCAGAAAAGTATGGAGTGTTAGAAAACCAATGCTATACACCTTTATTATCATCTTAGAAAGTCTGGAAAATAAAGGATTGGCTTGATTTCTTGAACTCTTGTAGAGGCGTAATTAAATACGTCTCTATATTAAAATTTTGACTTTCAACTTTGACTTTATAAATAAATACGAACAATTAGTTTAAAAATACGACTTATTCTATGTGTTGTTTAAAGTATTTTTCTAAGAGTTAAAACGCAAGTAACTTCGTAACTTCTGAATTTTAAGTTTTGAGGATGAGATAAGAGATGAGGTGGGTGTTACCCACCTTTATTTTTTGCTTATTAAAATGACCCAGATAAGCGATCGCACAATAGCAATGTCTAAGAGGTTGTTTGAAAAGTCGCAAAGTATAACAGAAACCCCTCTCCAAACCTCTCCCCGAAACGGAGAGAGGCTTTGAAACCCCCATTCCCTTGTAGGGAAGGGGGGCT
>NZ_JBDNJQ010000248.1:0-7994 GCF_051172895.1 Nostoc sp. CALU 1950
CTTATACTGAGAGAGCTTTTTTACACCCTGACCTACTTTTCAAACACCCTCTAAGGGCTTTCAAGGGCAGGTTTTTAGAAAAGGGTAGATGATAGGATAAAACATCGTGGCACAAAGCGGGTCATGAACGAGTATTCAGGCTTGAACAGTTGGATAGCGATCGTTTATGGCGATGCTTGATGCAGAGAGTGTGCGTAAGTCATAAAGGAGCCAAAAGCAAAAGTTAAGCTGGGAACGAGAGATGTACACTACGGCGGTACTCGCCTGGTGTAGTCCCTGTCCAACGTTTAAAGGCATGATAGAAGGCGCTAGTTTCTGAGAAGCCAAGGAGAAAGGCAACTTCACAGATGGCGATATGGCGTTCTTGGAGATAGTAAATGGACAACTGCTGCCGCATTTGGTCTAACAGTTCTTGATAAGAAGTTCCGGCTTTTTTAAGTTGGCGTTGCAGAGTGCGAGGAGTATATCCTAGACGATGAGCGATCGCTTCCAAGCTAGGGTTACTAGTACGCAGTCCTTCACTAATCAGCTGAAGTACTCTGTCTACAAGAGTTTCATTTCGTGGTAATCGAGCTAACAAATCCTCAGCATAGCGATCAAGGATGCTACATAGGCCAGGGTCTGATTTCAACACTGGTTGCCCAAGAAAAGCAACATCAAATAAAATTTCCGCTGTTGGTTGATTGAACTCTAACAGAGCGCGAAATAAACAGCGGTAAGCAGAAATATCTTCTGGTGTTGAGATCGGAAAGTTGACTTGGATTGGCACCCAATCTAGTCCAGTTATCCTGCGAACAGCAACGACGATACTTGCTAAACCCCACTGAACGCAAACCACAGGCGGTTGAGGTAGTCCGAAAATAATACTAGTCAGTTGGGTTACGTTGTCTTCGGTTTTCAGAAAGAACTTGATGCCTGTGTGTAACAATTCCGAGTATCGGACTATCCTTGACAACGCTTCAGCCACGTCTGTGCAGCTATTAATCACATAGCCAAGTATATCCCAGGTGGCGGGGACATTAAATTCTGGTAGATGTAAACCAATATAGCGATCGCCAGACTGATGAACAATCTCTTGCCAGAGAGCATAATACTGTTCGCGGGAAATTCGGGCATCAGCATTTTCAAGGATGGATGCATCGAGTCCAATGGCAGCCAAGAGCGCCTCCGGCTGTAAGTTGACACCACGCGCTGCATTGAGAATGCCTTGCACAAACTTAATTGAGACAGTGTGGAACATACAACACGACTCGACGAAGATTGCTGTTAGTCATTTAATTGTAATTACCTGCTTGAGGTTTAAATATCAAACTTTTTGTCGCATTGAATCAATGCTTCCAGCTAAATAACAACAGTAACTTCATAGATAAAGGGGCTTGATTAGCAAGCTCCCAAAAATATACTCACTTGACCAACTTTGCCTAAAAATTGATCAAGCAACTAGGGAGGCTCTGGGATCGTGTCAGATAATTTTTTTGATTTGCATCTTGAAGATGATATAGATATCTTTAAAGGGTTGACAATTCTTGCGGTAGATGACACAAACGATATCTTGATTCTAATTAGCTATATTTTTGAAAGCTATGGAATTCATGTGATGACCGCATCATCAGCTGCGGCAGCATTTGAAATCATTAAACAATTCCCGGTGGATCTTTTAATAAGTGATATTGCTATGCCAGAAAAGTCTGGGTATTGGTTAATACAGAAAGTTAGAACACTTACGCATCCACAAAAAAGAGAAATTCCGGCAATTGCTTTTACTGGCAGTGTTGAAGATAATTCCTCTGAAAAGGCTCTGGCGTTTGGGTTTCATATATATCTTCAAAAGTCTTCTACCCCGAAGCTGTTAATCACAGAAGTAGTAAAACTACTATTAGGGGTAGTGTTACGCAAACCAACTTCATCGCTTGAAAATAGGGGATGAGGGAGCAGAGGGGCAGGGGAGCAGGGCTTTCAAGGGCAGGTTTTTTGTTTAAGCCGATGAGAAAGCTGTGGGACTTCTCCAAGATTCAGGGAAGAAGCTACCAATAGGCAAAGGTTGACCGAGTAACAAGGTAACAATAATCTGAATAAAACCGCGTCGAAAACAACTTAAAAAACGTGTTGGTTTTTTAGCTGGTGGTTGAGTACGTGCTATGTGATCTGGTGGCAAGTCATCATAATTACTATTAGGAGGTGTAGCATCAGCCTCACTGCCAACACCAACCAGCCAGAAAGTAGCGAGAGCGATGGCTAACCAATGTCGTTCGGCACGTTTGGGGTTTTCTTTATCCGGCAAAACCCTAGCTTTTTGGCAAATACTTTTTCCACGTCACAGATTCTCGGTAAAATCTAAAAAGTAAAACTACCGTCCCACAAAGGTTTCAGCGCCAGTTTGAGCGTTGCCAAAAAATGGATAAAGTCGAGCTTAGGGTGAGGGCTTTTGATAAACATAATTTTGAGCCACTTTCCAGTAGCGCGAGAACCGTTTCAAGTCAATATAGCCGTCATAGTCAAAAAGTGGTTCTACCTCTAGCACTTCCACTGCTATAGAACGCTCCATCTGATTACAGATATCATCAAATCGGGGACTGGGACTATTGGCTGTGACAACTAAATTAGCATCATGTTCTTGAGCAAAAGTTAAAACTTCTTGTGCCACATCGCCACGGCGGATAACAACAGGTAACTCTAGCAAACATTCGTAGATAAAAGTCAGACGTTTAAGACTCAATTGCCATTCCTCTATCAAAGCCTCGTCCCAAACCCAGATAGCTGGAGCATCGGGGTATTTTTGTAATGTGGGATTATTTGGACTTAGGCAGTCTCCATGTACCCAAACAATTGGTTTATTCATTTTTCATTTTTTACCTTTCTTTCCACGCTGCCAACTTTGGCTATTGGCTTGTTTGCTAAATTTGCCTTTGGGAAAAAGTCGCTGTTCTAATTCTTCATAACTGCCTTCAAAATCACAATGACCATAGAGGGGACATTTCTGGCAATAAATGCCTTTAGTGTAGCGTTCTAAGTTTTCACGGTTGAAAAAATACGGTTTATGACTAAAGGTGCTAGCAACCCACTGCCATGACATATTATTACTAGCAGGATCTCCGTCTAAAAGGTGTTCGAGAAACCATTTGGCTCCAGCTTGCCAACGAATACGCCGCCAATGGATAACATAAGCCGCTAACCACATTCGAGCGTGGTTATGTAGATAGCCTGTTTCTTTCAAATCACGACTAAAGCTGTCGATGCAAACTCTGCCGGTACTTCCTTCTTTGATATCGTGCGGCAATTCGGGTGCATATTCGCCCACAGTATAACCAGTTTTGTACTCTTCCTGGTCTTTCCAGATTTCATCCCCCAACTTCATATACAACCGTTGCCAATAGTCGCGCCAGCCTAACTCGTTAATTAGTTTCGTAGCATCATCTTGTTGCTGTACTTGGTTGAGGACATAATCTCGAATTTCTCGCAAACTTAAAACGCCATAGCGGATATAAGGCGAAAGTCGCGTAACTGCACCTGTGAAAAAATTACGTGTTTGCGCGTAGCGAACTGGGTCAATTTTTTGCAGCGCGTTTTGTGCCGCTTTGCGTCCCCCCAAAGTTTCGCTGATGTGGTCATCGCGTTGTGCTGCACCTGGGAATTGTTCGCGCAGGTAGGCTACCAACTCATCGCGGTTGGTAAATTCGCGTTGCATATCTTTAGTCATTGTCAGCAAACATGAATGGGTGCGTAGGCATAGCTCAATCTATGTACAATTGTAAAGCGATATTTACGACGAGCTACGCCCATACAATCTCTCACACCCCCATCATGAGCAACATTCCCCAAGTCGGACAACCAGCGCCAGATTTTTCCACCCCTGACCAAAATGGCAATTCAGTCACTCTCGAAGACCTCAGCAGTCAGTGGATTGTCCTCTACTTCTACCCCAAAGATGACACACCAGGCTGTACCACCGAAGCGAAAGATTTCACCGAGTTGTATCAAGACTTCAGCGCACTGGGAGCAAAAATCTTAGGCGTAAGTCCAGATTTGGCTAAGTCCCATTGTAAATTTATCAGCAAACATAACTTGTCAATCACCCTTTTAAGTGACCCAGAACATCTTTTAATCGAAGCCTACGGCGCTTGGCGCTTAAAGAAGTTTATGGGCAAAGAATATATGGGTGTTGCTCGGTCAACTTTTCTAATTTCACCCGATAAAATTATTGTCTATACTTGGCCTAACGTGAAAACCAAAGGTCATGCTCAAGCAGTTTTAACTAAATTACGGGAATTAGCAGCCACGTAACGCGGCTGGATGCTAGAAACTGTTAGCGTGATAATTAAAGTCAGGAATTAGGCTTTTCGCTAAAATAAACATGATTCAAGTCATCCAAGCCCAAAATGTTACTCTTGCCTACTTAAAGAAAAAATTTGCTCTGTATAAATCTGAAGATGAGCAATTTTTTACAGAGTGCTTTGACTATATCCCTGAAATTTCCGAATTAGAAAAGCAATATTTAGACAGAGTTAAAAATAACTATCTCAACGTTCTTGAAAATGCTCCTCTTTTAGAAGAAGCAGTAAAATTGGTAGTATTATCTCCATTGCTAGATTTAGCTGGTTTTTATCGTCCTCCTTTTTATATTGCTACTGAAGAAAGTGTAGAAATTAGTGAAATTTTATCATTGATGATGAAGTAACTACCGAAGATACTAAAGAAATTATTAAAGGTAAAATTGATGTCTTAGTTCTCCAAGATCAGCTATGGTTACTGATAATTGAATCTAAAAGGTCTAGTTTTTCCTTGGCCAAGGCGATTCCTCAAGCACTAACTTATATGCTGGCAAATCCTCACCCTGATCGTCCTACATATTCCTTGGTAATGAATGGAGAAGATTTCCAATTTCTCAAGTTGATAAAACAAGATAAACTAATGTATGCTTTATCTGATAGATTCACTTTATATAGACGTGAAAATGAATTATATAAAGTTTTGAATATATTAAAAAAAATAGGTCAAGTTTTAAATTAATTATCTTTACTCTTTTTATCTAGTCGTATGTCAAATTTAAATTTATAGGTAAGCAAGTTCTTAGTTAAGCACTAAAGTGCTTACTACAAACTCTCAAAGCTATCTTGAACCATTAGGTTAATACTGTAATAGTGTCATAATAGTTATATTGCATCTTTGAAATAAATTATGGTTCAATTTATCCAAGCACAAAATATCGGGCTTGCCTATTTGGAAGAAAGATTTAGCTTACAGCTAGCCGAAGATGAGGCATTTTTCACAGAATGGTTTGAAAATTTACCGGAAATTACAGATTTAGAAAAGCAAGATTTAGACAGAATAAAACTTCATTTTCTCCGTTTAGTCAAGCGTCCTCCTTTGTCAGAAGAAACAGTTAAATTAGTAGTTTTATCTCCTTTACTCAATTTAGCTGGGTTTTATGATGAGCCTTTTTATATGAGAGGCGAGGAATCAATAGAAATTTCTGCGGAAGATGAAGGAGAAATCATTAGAGGTAGAATTGATGTTTTAGTTATTCAAGAACAATTCTGGTTGTTAGTAATTGAATCTAAAAGGTCTAGCTTTTCTCTTTTAGAAGCCATACCTCAAGCACTTGTTTACATGTTGGCTAATCCTAATCAAGACAAACCTGCTTTTGGATTAGTAACAAATGGTAGTGATTTTATTTTCCTGAAACTTACCAAAGAGAATCAGCCAAAGTATGCTATTTCTGACCAATTTACACTTTTGAAACGAGAAAGTGAACTGTATCAAGTTCTAAGTGTATTAAAAAATTTGAGTCAAAGTTTAAGTTAATAATTATGTCTATTCGTCCTATCTACCTTGATTGTCACGCTACTACACCCGTAGATGAACGGGTATTAGCAGCAATGCTTCCCTACTTCACAGAAAAATTTGGCAACCCAGCAAGTATTAGTCATGTTTATGGTTGGGAAGCAGAAGCTGCTGTGAAGCAAACGCGAGAAATTTTAGCAGCAGCAATCAACGCCACACCAGAAGAAATTGTGTTTACGAGTGGTGCAACAGAAGCGAATAATTTAGCTATTAAAGGTGTTGCTGAAGCTTATTTTAAAAAAGGTCAGCATATTATTACTGTTGCAACTGAACATAGTGCAGTTATTGATCCTTGTAATTATTTAAAAAGTCTCGGTTTTGAAATTACTATTCTCCCTGTCCAAAAAGATGGATTGATTGATTTAACTGAGTTAAAAAAAGCTTTCCGTCCTGAGACAATTTTGGTATCGGTGATGGCTGCAAATAACGAAATTGGTGTGTTACAGCCTTTGGCAGAAATTGGGGAAATGTGCCATGAACACAACATCATTTTCCACACCGATGCAGCCCAAGCTATTGGTAAAATTCCCTTGGATGTCCAAGCGATGAAAATTGACTTGATGTCGCTAACAGCCCATAAAGTATATGGCCCCAAAGGCATTGGAGCGCTGTACGTCCGCAGACGCGATCCCAGAGTACAACTGGCTCCGCAGCAGCACGGTGGTGGACATGAACGGGGAATGCGCTCTGGTACATTGTATACACCGCAAATTGTCGGCTTTGGGAGAGCTGTAGAAATCGCTTTAGCTGAACAAGAAATAGAAACCCAACGCCTCACCCAGTTAAGACAAAGATTGTGGGAACAGCTTTCGCAAGTTGAAGGAATTCATCTCAACGGACATCCGCAACAGCGATTGGCGGGAAACTTGAGTATCAGTGTTGAGGGAGTGGATGGAGCCGCACTTTTGCTAGGATTGCAGCCAGTAATGGCCGTATCTTCTGGTTCTGCTTGCTCGTCAACAAATACTGCACCTTCCCATGTTCTCACAGCATTGGGACATTCAGAAAAGCTAGCTTATGCCTCAGTGAGGTTTGGTATTGGACGCTTCAATACCCAAGAGGAGATTGATATTGTGGCGAAACATGCGATCGCTACCATTCAAAGTTTACAAAATAAACGGTAAGCATAAAAGCTAGCAATGCCTCTAATAAGAGGTTTACCTTTTTTCAAGGCAGGTCTATTGATTATTTTGCTATGGGTAACAATCAAGGCTGCGATTATAAATAATTTTTTGGGCAATCTAAATATAGCCCTTTTTTTTGCTTAAGGAACTAATTATTTAAGGAAAGAACCTTTGATAAGAGCCAATTCCAGCCTATCTGACACCAAAATACATTCCTCGCACAATTTGCTGATCAGATTTATTCTCGGTGGCACTACTCTTATTGTGAGTATTTCTGCCTATTTTAGCTATCAGGCTGCTCGGAAAATAACCCTAGAAGACTTGAGAGGAAAAGCTTTTTTAGAGGTACAGAAAGGGGTTGGTGAAATTGAAGAGTGGTTGCATGTTCGCAAAGTGGAGGTGCAAACCCTTGCTCATACTTCAACTATACGCTCCTTAGACTGGTCTGTGGCAGAACCCTATTTAAAGTCAGAAGTTGAGCGGATCAATGAATTTTTCTTTTTCCAAATAGTTAGCCCGGATGGTTTGTTTTCTAATACTAAGGTTGGTCGGTCAAATAAGAATATTAAGGATCGAGACTACTTTCAAAAAGCACTAGCCGGAAAAAGCAACATTTCTGATCCCTTTATTAGTCGTTCCACAGGTATTCCTTTAATTGCGATCGCCACCCCAATTTGGTCAAATTCTCCTACTAATAATTCACCGATTGGAGTCTTTCACGGCAACGTTAAGGTCGATCACATTGCTAAGGTGGTCAACTCGCTGCGCTACGGCAAAAACAGCTATGCATTTGCTCTGAATTCTCAAGGAGAAGCGATTGTTCATCCTGACTCAGCCTTAATGTCAACGGTAGAAAAACCTGCACCCAGTCTGCTGAAAATTCCAGATCGCAATTTAAATGCGATCGCACAGCAGATGGTAAATAAACAACAGGGAATTCAGTTGATGGAAATTGACGGTACCAAAAAGTATATTACGCCTTATGTGAGATGGGGTAGCAAAAAAGAAGGGGAAACCCCAAGATAAAGG
>NZ_JBDNJQ010000249.1:0-7864 GCF_051172895.1 Nostoc sp. CALU 1950
CCCGAAACGGAGAGAGGCTTTGAAACCCCCATTCCCTTGTAGGGAAGGGGGGCTAAGGGGGTTAGGTTTCTGAGGCTTAGAAGTTACCAAAAATACTTTTCAAACATCCTTTTAGGGTTGATAGCGGAGACTAAAGTAAAAACCATCATCTTGAGCGTTATTACCGCGATCGCTCAGATCGATAAATGGAAATCCATAATCGAGCCGCAAAAACAGATTATCAATTCCCATTGCCTGATTCCATAATAATCCTAAGCCTGCACCCACCAAAAAAGTCTGATCGGGTAGCTGGTTGGGATTATTGGACTTATTCCAGACGGCTCCCATGTCCAGAAATGGCGCAAGTTGAATTGTGGATATTCCAGATTCATTGCGCTGCACTGTGATCCGATCTTCGATCGCTACCCGAAATCCATTATCCCCAGAGCGGATATTTTGACGATATCCCCTGACAGATTGGCCACCGCCAATGACGAATTGCTGCGAAGGTAAAAGGCTATCTGGTGTTAGCTGCAAGTCTGCTTGGATCAGCAATAGATGATCGTTGCTGAGTTGCTGCACGCGCTGGACTTGTCCTAACCAACTGAAAAAGCGACCATCGGGGATGGGGTCATTGTTGATAGTTGCATCTAATATATCTATGCCAAAATTAAATTGCGATCGCAAAAACCAAGCTCCTTGAGGTTCGCGCCTAATATAATCTTGACCAAATTTAATTACACTGGTGCGGCTCACACCATTGGCATCAGGCCCAATACCAAAGGGGGTTGCAAGATCATCAAAAAGGAAAGTTTGACCATCCTGATAGGTAAATCCCAAAGACAGGGCAAATTCTTCTCTGGGCGATCGCATCAATGGTTGGCGATAATTGATTTCATAAAGATCCTGGTTTGCCCGAATACCAAGCGCATCAAAGGGTGGCTCAGTGATTTCGTTGCGATTAAATGCCGCTCTAATCTGCACTTTGCCATTCATGGCGTTCACGGGAACTTGATAGCTAAAATCAAAGGCATCGGAACCACCAGAGAGGGTGTGGTAATATGAGCCTGCTAATTCATCTCCCATACCGGTTAAATTGCGCGATCGCAATTCAATACCTAATCTTTCCGCCCCAATACTGGGAGGCGAATAATTATCTACACCCAAGCTACCAATTAAAGATTTTGCCTCTTCAACTCTGACAATGAGAATACTTTGACCAACCTTACCTGTTGGACGCAGACGTGCTTCCACATTTGTAAATAAGGGATCAAGTCGCAACAGTTTCAATTGTTCTTCGAGCTTACCAGTATTGAGAGGGATACCAGCACCTAGTTGAATGCGACTCCGAATATAAGATGGGTTTAATCGCCGCGTCCCTTCGATGTCAATCTCTGTCAAACGCCCTTCAATTACCCGAATTACTACAACACCATCGGTTGTACTAGATTGTTGAATGTCTGGAACCGCTCTGGAATTTATATAGCCTTTATTTAGGTAAAGCTGGGTAACGGCATCTGCGGCTTGTCTGATTTCTTCTAAAGTCAAATCCCGTTCTTCAAACGGTTTCACTACTGGATTAAAGTCATTTTCATTAAATACTGTGCTATCTACAACCTGGATTTTGCGAACCCGAATGCGTTGTGATGTTTCTGGTTGGGGGTTCGGTTCGGAAGGTTCTGTTTCTTGTACTATTTGTAACTTTGGCTGACTGCTATTTGCAGCCGAGTCTGGTGTAAAGTTATTTGCTGTAGCTCTAAGTCCATTTGCAGTGACAATCCAGACCGCAGGCAGTATTAGTAAGCCACACTGAAAACTGAAACTGTGCTTATTCCATGTAGTAGTTGCCAGACTCCGCCAAGTGTCTAACTGATGAGAGAAATAGACAATTCTTGGCTGAGTCATTGCTTTCGGCTTAACACTAGTTTCTGTTTCTTTTCTCATTTATCCTCAGTGGGGTGCCTTATCTAAAATAATTCGTAATGACGCTCCTGCGTCGCTAACGTAATTCGTAATAAAACTAGGTTTTATACCCAGAACTAAAGTTTTCATTCATATAGGACTCATATTTTATTTCTGAAAAAACTCAGTACAACTAAGAAGCCTTCTTTCCTGTTGCCTATTGCCTATTGACTATTCCCTGCCTACGCAAATCAGTTCAGAAATCAAAGCGGATTCCTATACTTCTTTCCTCCTGCCTCCTGCCTCCTGCCCTCTGCCTCCTCTTATGAGTATTTCAATATCATATTTTTGATATTCAGATTTCAAAAGATTTGTAACTAAAACTATAATTAATAACAATTTTTTCTCAGTGATACTCCCTAGCATTATATTGTGGTGACAGGTAGAAAACTTGGGAATACTTCGATGTCACCACTGATCTCCATTGTCATCGTCAATTACAACCGGGAGTCTTACCTTGAAGAAGCGATCGCCAGCGTCTTAGCGCAGACATGGCAAGATTTTGAGCTACTAATTTGGGATGATGGCTCTACAGATGGATCAGTGGCGATCGCTAACAAATATGCTCAACAAGATGGACGAGTGCGGGTAATCCAAGCACACCATCAAGGAGTTGCTGCGGCTTGTAAGGCAGCAATCAGCCAAACTATTGGCACTTACATTGGTATCGTAGACAGTGATGATATCCTATCCCCCACAGCCCTTACTCAAACTGCCACAGTACTTAATCGTCATCCAGAAACAGGATTTGTTTACACCGACTACTTAAATATTGATCAAAACGGCAAAGTTATCGGCTACGGCCATCGTTGTGACATTCCTTACTCCCAAGAAGGTCTGTTGGTGAACTTCATGACTTTCCACTTCCGCCTAATGCGCCGTTCCGTTTACGATCAAGTAGGAGGTGTCAACACGTCCTTTGCTAGTAGTGCTTATGATTACGACCTGTGCCTACGACTTTCAGAAGTAGCCCAGGTGCGCCAAGTTAAACAGCCGCTTTACCTCTACCGGAATCATTCTCAAAGCATCTCTGTTACTAGAAAAACAGAACAAATCCTTTGGTCTAAGCGAGCGATCGCACAAGCACTTTGGCGGCGCGGATTAGCAGACAAGTTACAAATCGATGTAGAATTGCCCACAAGTCGCTTCATATTACGCCGCAAAAAATCTCTACTGCCCAGCATCGCCGCTTCCCTGTTAGCTATTGTGCCTCTGGTGAGTGCCCAAGCACAACAAATTGTCCCTGCTGTCGATGGGACAAACACAATTGTTACACCCAACGGCAATCGACTTGATATTACTGGCGGTACAACTTCTGGAGATGGTGCAAACCTCTTCCACAGCTTTCAACAATTTGGGATTTCACCAGAACAAATCGCCAACTTTCAAGCTAGTCCAGCGCTGCAAAATATTCTTGGTCGAATCACAGGCGGAAATGCCTCGGTCATCAATGGCTTAATTCAGGTAACAGGTGGCAATCCTAACCTCTTCTTGATGAATCCAGCCGGATTTCTTTTTGGAGCAAATGCCAGTTTAAATGTGCCTGGTGCTTTCACGGTGACAACAGCCAACGGCATTGGCTTTGGCAGCAGTTGGTTCAACGCCATTGGTGTGAATGACTACACTGCTTTAGTTGGAAACCCCAACGGATTTGCCTTTAGTATGAATCAAGCAGGAGCGATCGCAAATTCTGGAAATTTGGCAGTAGGTGCTGGGCAAAATTTGAATTTATTGGGTGGTACTGTAGTCAACACCGGGCAACTTTCAGCACCGGGAGGACAAATTTCTATCACATCTGTACCAGGACAAAATTGGGTGCGTCTCAGTCAGCCAGGAAATCTGTTAAGTCTGGAAATTCAGCCCCTCGCCTCTAGTAGCAACCAACCCAATAACTGGACAATTCCTATTGCATCTTTACCAGAATTGCTCACAGTTGGGAACACTGGATTAACTGCCAATGCCGATGGAACTGTACAACTGACAGGTTCTAATGTAAAAATTCCCACAGATCCAGGTACAACGATTGTTTCTGGGACAGTAGATACATCAAGTAAAACAGGCGGTACAGTAACGGCTTTGGGTCAAAAAGTCGCGGTGGTTGATGCCAACATTAACGCCTCTGGAACCAATGGCGGCGGTACTGTACTAATTGGCGGAGATTATCAAGGTAAGGGAACTTTACCCAACGCAGATCAGACTTATGTTGACTCAAACTCCGTCATTAATGCCGATAGCAATTTGAATGGAAACGGCGGACGGGTGATTGTTTGGGGTAACGACACAACCCAGTTTTTTGGTAACATCTCGGCTCGCGGAGGAGCAAATGCTGGCAATGGTGGTTTTGTAGAAGTATCGGGCAAAAATTTCTTAACCTTCAACGGTTTGGTAGAGACTTCAGCCGCCAATGGTAGCTTTGGCACTTTATTATTAGACCCCAGCACATTAACTATTATTGATGGTGGAGTGGGTGATTTTGATGGTACAGCTGGCAATATTGCCTTTGGCGATGCAGATATTGGGGCTAATACAGTTTCTTGGGGTGCGATCGCAGCTTCGGGTGCAAATATCAACTTACAAGCCACAGGTAATATTACCATCAATGACATCACCGGAGCGACACCCGGAGTCACTACTGATGGTGTTGCTACTTTAAACTTGGGTAATGGCGGTAGCTTCAGCCTGACTTCACAAAGCGGTTCTGTAAACTTTGTTGATCCTACCAACACGATCGCGACAACCGGAGGAGCCATTAACATTTCGGGAGCCAGCTTATTATTGGGAAATTTAAATACAACTACTGGTGTTAATGGTGGCAATGTCAATTTATCTGCAACTGGCGGCATTGCTGCGGGTGACATCATTGTTAGTAGTGGAGGAGGCTACTCTGCGTCTGGGGGTGATGTAAACTTATCTGCGGGTGGTGATATTACTACGGGTAGCATTAATTCCTCTTCCAATGATGCTACTAGCACAGGTAGAGGTGGCAATGTAGTAGCAACAACAACAGGCGGCAGCATTACCACAGGGGCAATAAACTCGTCTGTAGTCAAGTTTGGAGGTGGCGGTTTTACTGGCACGGCTGGCGCAGTTACTTTAACTGCCACAGATAATATCACCGTTAATGATGTCATTAATGCTTCAGCGATCGCCATCCGAGTCGATGGTGATGCAAGTGTTACAGGTGGCAACGTTACTTTACAGACTACCAACACTGCTGGCAGCAATATTCGTTTTACCACCATCAACACTCAGACCATAGCGGACGATTTTGGTGATGGTAACACTGTTCAAGGTGGCAATGTGCAAGTGCTAACCAACGGACTGATTCAAGGAATAGGAACAGGTGAGGCGATCGCAACTGGTGGATTTTTTACTGGTCAAGAAGGTACTATCGTTCAACCTCTTGCGGGAGGTACTGTCAGAATTCAACACGATGGTGGCCCAAACAATGTAGATTTTATCGTAGGTGATGCAAGCGTTAATGGCACAGCAGGAACAATTAATGCAGGGGAAGGTAATGCAGGAGAGAGTTTAATCATCACTTCCGGTAACTTTCCAGTATTGCCTAATGGCGGAGATGCTAGCGGTACTCCAACAGGCATAACCATTACTTCCGTCAACACCCCGCCGACATTAACGGCAAACTCATCGCTACCTAATACCCAAACAAATCAACCTGTTACCTTAACCTTCTCTAGCTTGGCTGCACTGGTTCTCGATGCTAATAATGACATCACCTCAATCCAAGTTGATGCGGTGAATACGGGAAATCTGACTATCAATGGTCTTCCCGTCATCCCTGGTGTTACTACCTTATCTAGCGACGACACTTTGGTGTACACACCTCCGGCAGATACTAATGGGTCACTAAATGCCTTTGTAATTAGTGCAAATGACAGCGTTTCCTCTTCTGCACCCGTACAGATAGAAATCAACGTTAGTCAGATTCCTCCTACCCAAATCCCTCCTACCCAAATCCCTCCTATCCAAATCCCTCCTACCCAAATCCCTCCTACTCCAACTCCTTCCCCCTGCACATTCCAGTGCAATCCACCAGGTAAACCAATTGACCCTGGCTCCAATAATCCTCAGATTGATAACCCTATTCTGAATACCGATCCCACTCCCGAAGGCAATTTCACAGATGATTTTGCCGATCATTTAGGCATACCCACTCCGAGAATCAAAACACTAGATGATGCCAAAGAAATTGCTCGCAAAATAGAAGAAGCTACTGGTGCTAAACCTGCATTTATCTACACCAGTTTTGTTCCCGTGGAGATTCTACCAGAGAGAAATTTAGGCAAAGCTAAAAAATTTACTAAACAGTTAAATACTGTAGCAGAGCAAAACAGCGACCAACTAGAAATAGTGGTAGTCACAGGAAAAGGTGATCCTATCCGCAAGCGCATCCCAGGAACGACCAGAGCCAAAGTTCTCCAAGTAGCTCAAGAATTTCGTGACCAAATTGTTAGTCCACAAAACCGTCGCCGCACTGGTTATTTGCGTTCATCTCAACAACTTTATCGCTGGATTATTGCACCACTAGAGGCGGATTTGCAGGCAAGAGAAATCAACAATCTGGTATTTTTGCCAGATATTGGGTTACGTTCAACTCCAATAGCAGCACTTCATGATGGTCAGGGGTTTTTAGTAGAAAAATACAGTATTGGTTTGATGCCCAGTCTTAGTTTGAGTAATACCCTTTATAAAGACATTAAAAAATCTCAAATTTTAGCCTTGGGGGTTTCTCAGAGTACTCAAGGACAAGAGCCTTTACCAGCAGTTCCCCTTGAGTTATCAACACTGGTGTCTAAACTCTGGCAAGGCAAATTATTATTAGACAAGCAAGCCACCTTAGAAAATCTCAAAACTACTCGCCGCCAACAACCTTTTGGGATTATTCACATGGCAACCCATGCAGATTTTGCTACCGGCGCTTTGAGTAATTCCTATATTCAACTGTGGGAAGACAAGTTACGCTTAAACCAATTACGACAGTTGCGCTTGAATGAACCCGAAGTTGAAATGCTCGTGTTGAGTGCTTGTAGAACAGCCTTGGGGGATGAAGAGTCCGAACTGGGATTTGCGGGTTTAGCAGTGCTAGCAGGTGTGAAAACTACTGTTGCTAGTCTTTGGTCGGTCAGTGATGCTGGTACAGCAGCGTTGATGACGAAATTTTATGAGAACTTGAAGACGGCTCCAATTAAGGCAGAAGCTCTCAGACAGGCTCAGGTAGGTATGGCCAAAGGGCAGATTTATGTAAAGAATGGTCAATTACAAGGTTTGGGAGTAGTCGGGAACTTACCTTTACCGACTGACAGTGTTGATGAAGCTGAACAATCACTTATGCATCCTTATTATTGGGCTGGATTCACAATGGTTGGTAATCCTTGGTGAACTGGGAAAAGTAACAATTTTTGTCAGCATTGCAGCTTTAGATGATTGACCCTTAGCTTCTAAGTAATAAATATCTTTATGAGTAGTTTAGTCTTACTATTATTGGGTTTAGGAATTTTTTTATTTGCTTGGAGAAGTAAAGACGAAATTCATCGCATTGCGGCGATGGTAACTGGGACAATTGCTCTAATTTGGGGATTTTCTCTAGCTCCTTTGTCATTTCAATTGGTATTTGAGATTATCTCAGTTGTAGCGGCTTTCTTTGTTTGTATGCGTTGTTTAGGCTGTGGTTTAAAGCAAGATTAATTTTAGTCATTAGTCATTTGTCATTAGTCATTATTCATTTGTCATTAGTTGTCATTTGTCATTTGTCCAAGAGAAACCACGCCCACTCTTGAATGTGCTTTGGATTAGTACGATGAAAGACAAAAGTTTTTCCGCCCGCAAGGGATGGGGTATGTACCAATGACCAATGACCAATGACCAATGACCAATGACCAATGACCAATGACCAATGACCAAT